>NZ_QRUP01000030.1:0-397 GCF_003459085.1 Holdemania filiformis
TGCGACCGCAGCGATAACGATTCCGCCATCCGATAATTCTGCATTTCTAAATTTACCAGCATCGGCTTTCCCTGATCATCCCGAATCCTCACCATGACATCATAGCGGACCCCTTTCTCCCGGAAGTTCGCCTTCACCGGTTCTGTCGCTTCCGATCCTATCCACACAATCCGCCGATGAAGCAAATCCGAGAGATACATCGTCAGAATCTTTCGGGAAACCGGGTTCTCCGCATTCATCACATGACGGAACACGTCGTTATCCCGATAATCAAGGGCGGCCAGACTTTTTCTAGCCTGAGCGCGGGTCAGTCCCGCCTGCTGTAATTGTTGATCGGAAATGTTGAGAAGTAAGTTATTTTGTTTCATATTCAGGAGCCTCCTAATATTAATATTGC
>NZ_QRUP01000030.1:407-45385 GCF_003459085.1 Holdemania filiformis
GTTTCATATTCAGGAGCCTCCTAATATTAATATTGCGGAAAATCAGGAAAAGCTCCCTAAAAGAATTGAAATTTGTAAAAATACTTTTTTGAGTTAATCTTTCTGAGTTCATTATAACTCAATACCGTTTTGTTTTCAATTTCCTCTTTATATCTTTTGTTCTTTTCATTTATTAAAATCTACAGCGTTTTTGAGTTATATTTTTTCCATATAATCTATTATCTAAAGCTAAAAACCAGACAAATCCATGATCTCGCAAAGGCGTTTCATGAACCTGTCTGGTTTTTTCTTTTTATCTTAAGTTCAAGCTATTCCTCGCCTTGATTCAGCGGCCGGAACAGTATAAACTCATTTCCTGTTTCATCCCTGACCTGTTTGGGACACAGCCCAAAAACAGACTGCGGCAGACCGCTGATCAGAAAATCCTCCGGCGTGCCCGTGAACACCCGCGTCCCCTGATCCAGGACACAGACCTGATCGGCCAGTTCGACGGCATCCGCCAGCTCGTGCAGAATCAGAACCACCGTTTTGCCTTCCGCCTTCATCCGGCGCAAAAGCGCATAGACAACACGGCGGTATTCCATGTCCAAACTGGCCGTTGGTTCGTCCAACAGCACTACCGGCGTATCCTGCGCCAGCAGCATCGCAAAGTAAGCCAGCTGGCGTTCCCCGCCGGAACAGTGACAGACTAAATCCTCCGCATGCGCCGCGATCTCGGCCTGTTCCATGGCCCGCTGCACTTTCTGTTCATCCGCAGCGCTCAGCTGTCCGCCCCATCCCAGATAGGGCTGACGGCCGTAACCCGTCAACGTGCGCACGGTAATCGGCGGCCGCGGCAACACCTGCGGCAGCAGTGCGATCCGGCGAGATCGTTCCTGCGGAGTCAGAGAGCGCAGCGGACAGCCATCCAGCGTCACCTGACCGCGCCAGCGGGTCTGCGTCATCGCCAAGCATCGCAAGAGCGACGTCTTACCGCTGCCGTTGCGCCCCAGCAGCGCCGTGATCTGACCGGCCTCCGCTTGAAAATCAACCTGCTTGAGAATGGTTTTAGATCCCAGCCGCAGGCTGATCTGCTGGGCCCTAAGCATAACGCCCCCGCCGCTGGAACAGGATGAACAGGAAGAACGGCGCGCCCAACAGCGCCATCAGAATTCCCGCCGGCAATTCCGCCGGGGAAAAGAGCGTTCGTCCCGCCAGATCCGACAGCACGACTAAGTTCGCGCCCAACAGCGCGGTCACCGGCACCAGAATCCGCAGGTCATGCCCCGCCAGCTTCCGCGCCAGATGCGGCACGATCAAGCCGACAAACCCCAGCAGCCCGGCATACGTAACCACCGCCGCGCACAGCGCGCTGGCCAGAATCAGACAGATCAGCCGCAGCGCTTTGACCCTTACGCCTAACGTGGCGGCCAGCTCATCACCCAGACACAACAGATTTAACTGCGGTGCTAATCCCCAGGCAAGACCCGTTCCCACCCCGATCATGATCGCGGGGAAAATTAGATCCGCCCCCTGAACACCGGAAAATCCGCCAATCGAAAACGCCGAATACGACGCCAGCGCGTCGGGAACCAGCTGTGAAAGAAAAGAGATCCCGGCGCTGAGCAGCGAGCTGACTGCGACCCCGGCCAGCAGCACCGTCGACTTGGACTGATGTCCGCCCGCGCCCACTGAAATTCCCAACACCAGAAACGTCGTGAACAACGCGCCCGCAAACGCCGCCAGCGGCAGAACCGCAAACGCCATCGGGAACAGGCAAAGCAGAACCATGACCGCAAAGCCCGCGCCGGAATTCACGCCGATGATATTCGGCGAACACAGATCGTTGCCCGTCGCGCTTTGAAGCAAAAGACCGGAGACCGCCAGCCCCGCGCCGGCCAGCACAGCCCCGGCAACCCGCGGCAGCCGCAGCTGCAGCACGATCAGCCGCACCGTCGGATCACCGCCGCCCGTAAAGACGGCGATCACCTCATTCAGCGGAAACCGGGCGCTGCCCAGCGCCAGTCCGCTCAGTCCCAGCACCGCTAAGAACAGAAAGAGAAACGGTATCAGAACCCGTTTCTTCTTGATCTTCATGAAAAGCTCTCCGGATACAACAGGCCGGCTAACACGCGGTAGGCTTCAGCCCAGCGGGCGTTGGGCTTGTAATGAAACAAGTCTTTGGACAAATAGGTGCAGCGGCCGTTTTTCACCGCTTCCAGATCACGCCAGCCGCTTTCCTCAAGCAGGCTGTCCATATAAGCCCGGGCCGCTTCCTCATTGCCCTGGGGAACGATCAGAATTACATCCGGCTGATTCAGCAGAATGCTTTCCAATGCCAGTCCCTCCGACAGTGCGCCGGCTTCATCCGCGATGTTGACCGCGCCCAGTTCCTCCAGCATACCGCCGACGAAGTGATCCTTCGCCGTTTTCGCCTTCGTCGCAGAATAGCCTGAGCCTGCCCGGATAAATAAGACCGAGACCGGTTCCTGGCCGGAGCGGGCCTGCTTCACTTCCGTCAGCAGCGTCTCGATCTCCTGCTGGACGTTAAGTCCGTAGGTCTGATAGGCTTCAGTATTCCCGGTGATCTGCGTGAATAATTTTAATAAGGAAAGATAATCCGCAAAGCTTTCCTCTTTTAAGGCCGCGCACGGAATCCCGTAGCCGCCTAACTGATCGCACAGCTCAGCCTGCGCACCCATATCCGCCGAAGCGATCACGAAGTCCGGCTGCCGGGCGATCAGCTGCTCCGCGTCGATCTTTAACCCGGCGCCATCGTCCACCAGCGGCGTCCCGGCGTTGACAAATCCGCGCTTCACGCTGTCGCCAACCGTTACCGCGACATCCCCGCCCGCCAGCTGCCACAGCTCGGCATACGAGGAAAACAACACCGCCGGGCGTTGAGGGGCCTGGGATAACGTGATTTCCCGATCCAGCGCATCGGTAAAGGTCAGCGGATAACTTGCGGCCGCCGCGTTTTCTTCCGGCCGCGGTGTCGCCGCCGGCGTGGTTTGACAGCCGGCCATCGCCGCCAGGATCATTAGTGCAGCCAGGACCTTGAACGCTTTGTTTTTCACTTTAAATTCAGACAAAAACATGTCCGGTTTTCTGCTCATCTTCAATCCTCCTGATTTCATCATTTCTCCGGCGCATCGCAGCCGGAAAAACGCAGTCCCTGCGGACTGCGGCAGTCCGCTCCCCGGATCCTTTTCAAATCCGGGAAGCCTGCCTGATCGTTGAAACGCAACGATCACGCTAACATTCGATCGTCAAGATTGAACGTCAGCCGACTCACGAAGATTATTTTAAAGCCCTCGCCCGACATTGCGGTATGGCAAATCTCAATTCGTAAGCGAAACGAGCGTTGCCGCCCGTCTCCTGATATTTTATTTTTTACACACTGGAGCTCGTTTCTTTCAGGAACGAGAGAAACAATTCCTGAAAGGCTGGACAGCGGCCCAGTTCCAGATCCGAGATCGTCACGGACAGCGCGGGATAAGCCGCCGCCCAGCCCCGGCTTTCCTGCCGGACTTCCTGAGCGTGATGACCCGCGCACAACATCAGAAAATTCAATTCAATCCGCCGCGCTCCGCTTTGATTCCATTTTTCCAGCAGCTCGCTTAAGCTTGGTCCGCCATGCAGCAGCGCGATCGACAGATCATCGCGGCCCGCCGATTTCAACTGTGCCTGCAGCGCGGCATAAGCCGAATTCTCTCCCTGCGCGCAGCCATGTCCCAACAGAACCCGGGTCAGCCCTGGCTCGGCAGGAAACAGTGCGTCCAGCGTCTGAGCGCAGGCCTGGCTTCTTGAGGGCAACAGCGGGGGAATCAGAATCAGCGGATCAAAATCGGCCCGCCGTTGTTCCACCTGGCTTCGCAGCTTATCCCACTCCGCGCCTTCCGCTAACAACAGACTGTTCACGACCACGCGCCGGCAGCCTTGTTCTGCAAGCTGGCTCAGCGCCTCGCCGACTAACGGCAGCGGTTTCCCCTGCGCTGCCAGATGCGCCTGAATCCGCGGACTGGTCAGCGCCAGCGTGTTAGGAAGCGGAGAAAATTGCTGAACCGCGGCCTGATGCACAGTGGCGAAGCAGCGGTCAAACCGCTGCGGATCAGCGGTTCCAAACGCCGCGCTTACCCAACCGTCAAGCATGACCAAACTAGCACTTCGCCCCGCCGACAACCGTCTTCTTCAGGATGCTGTCCTTGTCGATCGAACCGTTGAGCAGCTTGTCTTCCACATAATCGAAGCCTAAGCGCGCGATCGTATCGGCAAAGCGTTCGCCGGTAATCCCTTCATCGCGATAGAACAGGATCGCCCGTTCAACTAACGCCAGCACTTCTTCCTCGCTCGTGAAGATCCGCGACAGCGGTTTGCCTTCCGCGACCTTCTTGCCCCAGCGGCCGCCAATGTAAACTTTATAGCCGTAGGTGCTTTCTTCAATCGCCTTGAACGGACACTTGGATACGCATCGTCCGCAATGATTGCAAAGGTCAGCATCGATCTGAAGCTTGCCGTCGACCAGCTTCGCCGCTCCGATCGGACAGGTTTTTTCAATCTGACAGACCTGACAGCCGCGGCACTTCGCCATGTTGATCTCCGGGATCCGCTGGCCGACGATGCCTAAATCGTTCAGATTCGGCTTGACGCAGTTGTTCGGACAACCGCCGACCGCCAGCTTAAATTTATGCGGCAGCACGACATCATGATAGCCGATATAAAACAAATCGTGTAATTTCTGACTTAACTGGAACGTGTCGATCAAACCATACTGGCAGGTTGTGCCCTTGCAGGAAACGACCGGACGAACCTTCGATCCCGTGCCGCCGGTTTCCAGCCCGGCATCATTTAAGAACGTCATCAGCGCGTCCAGATTCGCGTAAGGAACACCCTGAACTTCTAACGTCAGGCGTGTTGTCATCGTGACTTCGCCGGTTCCAAACAGCTCAGCCGCTTCGGCGATCTTGCGCTGTTCCTCACTGGTGATCTTGCCGTTGCGGGTGATCACGCGGACGTTGAAGCAATCCGGATAACGCTTATCCTGTAAACAGCCCAGGCCCTTGACGCGCTTGATTTCATCCGGCGGAATCGCCGCCCCGGCAAACTGCACCTTCACTTCATTCATCGTGACGCCGCCTTCCAGGACGACCGTCTGGGTATAGCCGAAGTGACGCAGCCGGTTCTGAAGCAGATACGCGCGGCGGCCGCGGTTGCAGACCAGCAACAGTTTGGCATCGCGGTCAAGACCTTCGACCGGGCCGTTGACCTGAGCCAGATCCACCCATTTTGCGCCGGCGATCGTCGGCTTCGGCAGCACGTCGACAACCTGATAGTCCTTTGCGGCTCCGGCGGCATAGTCCGCCGGCGGCATCGACGTCATTGCACCGGACAGCTTGTTTTCCAAGACCAGGCAAGCCTGGACAAACGGATGAATCGCGGTGGAGAACGGCGGTGCGTAGGAATAGTCCAGACTGTTGAACGCTTCCAGCGTCAGGCCCGCGGCTATGCCGGTCACGGCGATGTCGACCATTTTATCGACGGCGCTGCCCAGCACCTGGATGCCCAGAAGCTGATGCGTCGAACGATCAGCGATCAATTTTGTCATAAAGAAGGAAGACCCTGGATAATAGTGAGCTTTATCATCGCTGGCGCAAACCACCGTGACCGGTTCATAGCCGGCTTCCCGGGCCTGCGCTTCCGTTAGACCGGTGCGTCCGGCGTTAAAGCCTTCGCCCAAGCGCACGACGCCGGTGCCCAGACAGCCGCCGTATGGCGTTTCCGTTCCAGTCATCGTGCAGGCTAAAGCCCGTGCGGTAATGTTGGCCGTCGATCCCATCGCCGACCACTGAGGCTGATGGGTCTGTTGGTTTCTCACCAGCGCGCAGTCGCCGGCGGCATAGACGTCAGGAATGTTGGTGCGCATCATTTCATCCACGACAATCACGCCCTTTTCCATGGCCAGACCGCTGCCGTCCAGGAACGTCGTCGCCGGCCGGATGCCGATCGCCAGCACGACCAGATCCGCACCGATCCGGCTGCCGCCGGCCAATACGCCGTCCGCCCGTTCCGTACCGGTGATCTCGCTTAACGGTGTTCCGGTCAGAACCCGGATGCCATTCTGGCGCAGACGCCGGCGGGCATATCCCGCCATTTCCGGATCAAAAATCTTCGGCAGAATCTGATCCGCCGCATCGATCACGGTGACTGCCAGCCCCTGAGCCTGTAAATTCTCCGCGATTTCCAAGCCGATGAAGCCCGCGCCCACCACGACGGCGCTGCGGCAATGCCGGTCCTGAACGTAAGCCCGCAAAGCGATCGCGTCATCCGGCGTCCGCATCGTAAAGACGCCCGGCAGCCGGATACCTTCCACCTGCGGAACAAACGGCGTCGCGCCGGTCGCGATGACCAGCTTATCATAGCTCTCCAGCCACGTCTGTCCCTGACACAGCGCCGTGACGGTTTTCGCCTGGAAATTGACGCTTGTCACTTCGCAGCGGGTCACGACCTCCACGCCCGTCAGTCCCGTATATTTTTCCGGGGTATTGACGATTAATTCCTCCCGGCTTTCAATCATCCCTCCGACATAATACGGAAGACCGCATCCAGCGTAGGAAATATCCGCACTCTG
The DNA here is from genome assembly GCF_003459085.1 of Holdemania filiformis. Lineage (NCBI taxonomy): Bacteria > Bacillati > Bacillota > Erysipelotrichia > Erysipelotrichales > Erysipelotrichaceae > Holdemania > Holdemania filiformis. The sequence goes on from NZ_QRUP01000030.1 coordinate 7,015, forward strand.
CGTCAGAATCTTTACTTCTGCACTGCGGTTTTGACGTTTGATCTTGGCTGCCGCTTTGGTCCCTGCCGCGACACCGCCGATAACTAATACTTTCATGTCCAGCTCCTCCTTCCGGGATCTGCGAATTTGTTAAATTGTTAACAGTCCCTTCGTTGTAAAATTATAGCATAGACGCTATAATAAAAGAAAATTGTTAATACTTATCTGTTGATTCATTTTTCTTATGAGGTGAACCCATGATTGATTATCGGATCCCAACCTTTTTAACACTCTACGAACTGATGAATTACCGCCGCACTGCCGAACAGCTGAAACTCAGCCAGCCTGCCGTCACCCAGCAGATCCATGCGCTGGAACGGGATTACGGCTGCCGGCTGTTCACTTATGACGGAAGCCGTTTGTACCGCACCCCGGAAGCGGAAAAACTGGCGCAGTATGCCCGTGTCGCCGTATATAACGACCAACGGATGCGCCAGGAACTGGCTGCTCCCAAAATTCTGACCCTCCGCCTCGGCGCGACCAAAACGATCGGCGAATTCATCATCGGCGAGGATCTCTGCCGCTTCCTCAAGCGGCCTGACCGCACCTTGGAAATCGTAGTGGAAAACACGCGCGAACTGCTTCACCGCCTGGAACAGGAGGAGCTGGACTTCGCGTTGGTGGAGGGCAGCTTCGATAAAAGTCGTTACGGCTACCGGCGTTTTCAATCCGCGCCGTTTGTCGGGCTGTGCCATTGCGATCATCCCTTCGCAGGCAAAAAAGTAACCGGCGAAGCTCTGGCTGATCAAAGCGTCATCCTGCGTGAAGCGGGATCCGGAACACGTGCGATCTTTGAGAAATCACTGCAGGAGAGCGGGTACTCGCTGGATAAGATCGGAAGGATCATCTGCGTCAATAATTTTGCCTTGATCGTGCGGATGGTGAGTGAAAACCTCGGTATTTCCTTCGCCTATTCCGCCGTTGCCGCAGGTCATCCCGAGCTGACGACCTTCCGGCTGGAAGGCCTGAGCGAACAGCGGGAGTTTAATTTTGTCTATTTAAAAGGAACGCAGGCCGGCCAGCTGATCGATGAAATTTTTCCGAATTCATCTTGCGGTCAACGTTCAAAGGAAAGAGGACGGTTATGAATTATCGAAAAATGAGCGAAGCGGATGCCCGGCTGATCGGACAGTGGCGTTATCCCGGCGAATACGCAATCTATGATGAACCCCGGTTTTCAGAAATTCCCGCCTGCCAGCGCGAGCATTTCATCAGCTTCTTTGAACAGGATCAGCTGATCGGATTTGTTAATTTACTGGAGGAAGAAACGGAGGTTTTTTTCGGGATCGGCGTTCATCCGCAGGCTTGTTCCCGCGGCGTCGGCACGGCGATCACCCGGGAAGCGATCGCGATTGCCAAACAACGCTGGCCGCACAAGCCTTTGTATCTGGAAGTCAGGATTTGGAATCAGCGGGCTGTGGCTTGTTATGAAAGGGCAGGCTTTGTGATTACCAAAAAAGTCCGGCTGACGACTCAGTTGGGACCTGGTCTTTTCTATCACATGGAAACCAATCTTTCGGATGAATCGATCAGGGATGCTGCCGCTAGATCATCAAAGTGATGAATCCTTAGCGCCCGTCTGCCTGTCTATAAGCGCTATTGCTTAATTCCTATTACGAAAATAGCCGGATGGCTGACAATGAGTCAGCTGTTTGGACTCTATGTTGAATAAAATCATTCACTTTGATTTCATGATCGTCAATTGGTCACTTTATAATGGAGTTTATTTTAAACCGATTATAGAAAAGAATATCGAAGGACAATTCGTAAATTATTAGTTATAAAAGAGAGAATTCAAAATTCATAATATCTTTCATTATAAGTTTCGGTTTCTTCACTAAATTCTCTTCCGAAAGAACACGTTAATTTTTAATATCGTTATCTTCTTAAAAAATAACACCGCGGACTCAGCGCTATAACAACTTCGCTAAGTCATTATTTCTGATATTTTCTCGGATTTATTCTCTTTTTCCACTTCCAGCTCCTGGTTCAAACGATGAACCATCCGGTAAGCTTTGGCGATTTGCTGAATCATCCGGTCTCTTAAATCCGCAGGATATACGATGAAAGCATCCTGACCGAAGCGGCTAAAATATTGATAGACTTGCTCAGGTGAACAATCAAAATAATAATTCGCGCCTGTTTCATCTTTAGCGATGTTGATCGCAACCGGACGATGAATGTACAGACTATGAAATTGTTTAATTCCGTTTTCTGTCAGATGAACGCAGATTTCCTGATCGGAGCGGATCGCGAACTGCGGTCCATATTGAACCATCTTCTCAAATAATTTCGCCTGGGATTCCTGAATTACCAACGAATCTTTTAAGATCATCACATGATCAATCCGGTTTATCCGGAAGGAGTATATTTTCCCATTGGCCACGCACAAAAGATAATTAAACAATTCTTCATGTGAACCGCTTATACAATAAGGAGAAGCGATATGTCTGTTATTATTCGGGGTTGTGAAATAAATCTTCCGTTTCGCTTGGATCGCCTGTTCAATCCGATCAAAACGTTCCTTGAAAATAATCCGTTCTCTTTTATCCTGCGAAAGATAAGCATAAGAAGCAAACATGTTGCGGAAGTAATTGGATACTGATTGTCCATGGAGATTATAATCCTGAATAAATTGAATTGTGCCTGCCGTTTCTTTTGTCGGCTTTAGCGACAAAGCAACGTCATTTTTGGAATTTAGAAGATGATAGGAGGACAACTGGATATAAGAAAGAATTTTATTGCTCAATTCCTCGGCCTGAACCGCAGATGCAGTTTTAAACGTTTCGTAAATATTTCTTTTTATATATTCATCGTACCGATTATTCTCATCCTGATAACGCTCAATATAATTGACAATCAACGTATTGATAAACGCATTTTTATTGAGCTCGCCGTTCTTCTTAAAAAACAGAAATTTTTCCATATCGTTTAATAAGATGGCATGAATAAAATCCGGAATATAAATTTTTATTTTTTCTTCCACCTGGATCACCTCCACTCCATTATACCTGAAAAGGGGTCATAGAATAGTAACAAATTCTATTATTTTAGAGATAATTTTTAATTTTCAGGGGTCTTCACAAAAAAGAATCTGAACATTTTTTTAAACTTTGATTCGGTTTAAGATAGAATCACAAGGAGGACAGAGAAATGAAAACAATCAAAGGAACCTACAATGAGGCTGTTGTTTATACGGATCAGCTGGACGCCAAGGCTGAGGAACAAATTGTTAAGATGTGCTGCCTCCCGTTTCTAAAAGATTCGAGAATTCGGGTGATGCCGGATGTACATGCCGGAGCTGGATGCACGATCGGCACGACAATGACGATCACCGACGCGGTTGTTCCAAACTTTGTCGGCGTCGATATCGGATGCGGCATGGAAGTCGCGAAAATTCATGAAAAAGAAATTGATTTTCCAGCATTGGACGCTTTAATCCGGAAAGAAATTCCATCCGGATTTGAGATTCGGAAAAGCGAGCACCCATTTAATGAAGAACTTGATTTAAACGAATTGAAATGTGTTCGCCAGATCCAGCTTGGCCGAGCAAAGCATTCACTTGGAACCTTAGGCGGAGGGAATCACTTCATTGAAGTGGATCAAGACCGGGAAGGAAATCTCTATTTCGTAATTCATTCCGGTTCCCGAATGCTGGGAAAAGAAGTAGCCGAATACTATCAAAACGAAGCCTTCCTCGCCAATCATCAAGCATCGCCTGTGAACATCCAGGCTTTGATCGCACAAATGAAAAAGGAAGGCCGGGAAACTGAAATCCAGACGGTGATCCAGGAACTGAAAAGCAAGCTTCATGGCGAGGAAGCAGAAAAACCTTTCGCCTATTGCGAAGGTCCGCTCCTGGATGATTATCTCCATGACATGGAAATCATTCAGCGATTCGCCGAGCTCAACCGCAAAGCCATGATGGACACGTTAATTGAGGGGCTCCACTTAACGATGACAGAATCGTTTACGACGATCCACAATTATATTGATCTTAAGCATCGAATTCTGCGGAAAGGCAGTGTTTCCGCACAAAAAGGCGAAAAACTGATTATTCCGCTCAATATGAAAGACGGCGCTTTAATCTGTATTGGCAAAGGCAATCCTCAATGGAATTATTCTGCCCCGCATGGCGCAGGCAGACTGCTTTCCCGCGGGCAGGCATCCCGCACGCTTACCCTCGAAGAATTTCAGCAAGTCATGGAAGGCATCTATTCGACGTCGGTCTCCGCTGCGACTTTGGATGAATCGCCGATGGCTTATAAACCAAAAGAAGAAATTATCCAAAATATTGCGGAAACTGTGGAAATCGTCAAGTGGATTCAACCTGTTTATAACTTTAAAGCCCAGGAACAAAAACCTGTCTGGAGAAAAAAGAAGGAGTGAAAGAAATGAAATTAGCGAACGCATTAAATGAAAGATCGGAAATACAGAATAGACTATCTGAATTACAAGTCAGATTGAACAATAACGCCAAGGTCCAGGAGGGTGAAACGCCTAATGAAGATCCCAAGGATCTTCTTAATGAATTCGACACGCTCACCGCCCGATTGGAAACTTTGATTTATAAAATCAATATGACGAACAGTTTAGTGGATATTCACGGCATTTCCCTCACTGAATTATTAGCCCGCCGGGATGTGTTAAAGCTGAAAATTGGAATGTTAAGAAATTTTTTAAACACCGCCAGCGCAAAACTTGAACGTTATTCACGCACAGAAATTAAGATTCTAAGCACGGTCAACGTTACCGCAATGCAAAAGGACCTGGACGCTTTAAGCAAAGAACTCAGAGAAACGGACGAAGCCATTCAGGAGGCGAACTGGACTAACGATTTGCGATGATCTTTCAGTGTGTAGTTTTATAGAGTGGATGTCATCTCTGCGATTGAGAATGAATCGCAATCGGCGTATGGCGGACACATACAGTGGGTTCAATTCCCACAGTTAAACGTTATGTCCCGCAACGATACAAGCGCATCGCAACAAAGCATACAGACAACCAGACATCAGCTGTAAAACGAGGGTCGGGATGAGGGAAGTAAAGATCATGAGATGAAAAGGAATAACCATCCAGAGATTCAAAATATCTCGCAGATTAAAAGTATAGATACAGGCTCCGAAAAAATTGTCCGCAGCCATAAAAAGAAGATACTTCAAAGGCATTGACCTGACTGTATCTTCTTTTATACGTTTATTCTTTTCTTTTTATCGGCTTGTTAACGATCAAATATTATCAATCCAGCATACAGGCAGGATATCCCCGCAATAAGACCCCGCCTGGGAATTCAAATGAATTAATCAGCGTTGTGTAATTTTTTTCATCGGCGCTCCTTTCCAATCCCTGCTGAACAAACGCCGGGACCAGAAATATTTCTACAGCGCGGAATTTATCCTCTTCTCTGGGCTTACCCTTCACTCAGACGCAAGGCTCGGCTTCCGGGCCAACTGCCAGCGCCATCGTTTTATTTAACAGATACGGACGCAGATACGCCACGGTCCCGCACATCGGCAAAACGTCCTCCGATAAGGTGATTCCCAGCTCTTGGATCAAATAAGCCCGGCGCCGCTGCATCCTCTGCCAAACCTCCGGATATTCCTCCCTGAGCGCTTGTTTCAGCTGTGCGTCCGCCAGAACGACCGTGCTTTCCGCGCTGACACCGCCATAGCCGGGAACTGAGGGAATGATATCGATCTGGAAGATCATGCCGCTGGCCAAGGTTTCCTGCGAGCCTTCATACACCGGCGAGGACATCCATTCTTCTTCCGCCGTTAAATGACCCGGACACAAGCTCCAGCCGTACTGTGCCCGCGGCAGGATGGACTCAACCGCCTGAAATAATTCTCCGCCCTTCATCCCGATTCGGATCGTTTCCAGCCAGTGAACATACGCTGCGAAATACGGCTTCACCACACGCGTCAGATAATCCCGGCAGGATTCCGACAATTCATCGCCATCGTGCACCGCATAGCCTGCCCGGCTGGACAACCCGCCGCGGTACCCGACGGTCAGCGAAATTGGATCGCCAACCTTCACCCGGTTGTCTGTCGGAAACATATTTCCCTGGATAAACCGCGGTCCGCTGGCTGCGATCGTCACGACGCTGGTGTGCTGTCCGTTGCGCACTAACGCGTCGCCCAGCTCCATCTCCGTCGTTCCGGCATCCAGCTTATTCATCGCCGCCAGAAGGCAATCGGAAGCCAGCGCCGCACCGAATTCATAATGCGCGATTTCATTGGCGTTGTTGGTTGTCCGCACGCCGTTCTCGCCAATAAACAAATCCGTTTCATTGCTTAACAAAGCCGGGTTTCCCACAATCTGTTCAATCGCCGCTAAAATGAAGGCAGGAATGTCAAACAGCTGGTTGTTCTTCTCCACCGGACTGGTAAACATTTTCCAACCTACGATCCCCGTTCGCCGATCCGGTCGGATTCCCGCTTCCGCCAACAATTCCGGCAATGTCTTATCCGAACGGTTTGGCTGATTCGGAAGTGAAAATAACGAGACATGCACAGCGGCGGCCGCAAATCGTGCCTTGGACGCTTTATTCAGATTTTCATTGCCCAGCACCAGCGTCATCGACCCGTCTTTATCCAAAACAAGCAGACCTTCTTCAAAGCGGGTGAAATAGCCGACGAGATATTCAAAGTTTGCGCCATGCTCGACGTCGCCGTAAAGGATCAGCTGTTCGATTCCGCGCTCTTTCATCTTTTCCAGCACCTTCGCTTTGCGTGCTTCCATTGTGGCCTGTGTTAACGCGACCGGCGAGGCCGGGGCGTCCGGTTCAGGCGCTTTTACAGTCCGGTATTCAACATTCATGGATTTCATATTCCGCTCCTTTAAATTTGATCGATCGGGAACATCGGCCGCTGGATTCGCTTGAATGGGATATGAGCCGTGTCCTGCAGCGTCGCGCCCGCGGTCAGCGACATGACGTAGAACGCCGCTTTTTCTTTTAATTCTGGGAAAATGTACCCCTGCTTCACTACGGTTACGTCATAATCCGTCCAGTCAACGCCAGCTTTTTCAAACTGAATGGCGTTGGCATACGACTGCCGGTGATTCGCGACGATGACGTCGATCGGCGTACCGACAATATTCACGACGACGCAGGCGCCAAACACCTTATGATGGGCAGTCGTGCCCAGGCTGACCAGGCGGATGATCTCGCCCTTGGATTTTACACAGACTTCCAGTTCAACCCCGGCGGATAACGCGTCATAACCGACGCCCAGCGTGATCCGGGTCCGCATTCCCGGTGCTAACGGATCCAGCTGCTTCCAGGCCTCCGGATCACAGATCGAAGCGAACAGGAAGCTTTTCTTCAGCCCTTTGACCGCCAGCACCTGCCGCAGAATAAATGTATTCCACCCCATCGCGCCGGAGGTGGTGTTATCCCCGGAATCGGTAATCACTACCGGCTTACCTGGATAATCCAGCGCCAGTTTCAGGGCCTCATCCGGCTGAGCGGTTCGCCCGGTATAGTGGAATTCATGCCGACGATCCCAGACATACGCCGCCAGCTGATCGGCAATCGTTTCCGCATAAGCCTGATCGGCTTCCGTCGCCGGAACGACGACAATGCCGCAGCCCGCGACGTCGGTATCGTGACGAATATAGCCGACATGCCAGGAACAACTCAAAATCCGTGGATCCTGTTCCAGCTGATCCATATAGCGGTTGATCGAAGACACCGGCTCATCTGCGGAAACCGACTGTTCTCCGCCCAGAATCAGCGGCAGCTTCCGATATACGGCATGGATGTTCTGACGGTGGTCGACCAGCTCGCAAATCAAGGCCGCCATCTTTCGCTTTGTCGCGCGTGCGTCAGTATGCGGACTTTCCCGATAGCTGCGGATCACGGTCGCGGCTTCGACATATTCCTGACACAAATTGCCATGCGGATCACAGGCAACGGTAATCGGGATATACGCCCCGACCCGCTCGCGGATTGCTTTTAGAATGTGATGATCGCCTGAGCCCAGACCTTCGACCTCGCTGGCGCCGTGAAGCATCAGATAAATCCCGTCGATCTCGTCCCGGTGTTCTTCCACCGCATTGATAAAACAGGCCTCAATGTAATCGAAGGTATGCCGCTTGATTACTCCGGACGATCCGGAAACGGCGTAAATCGAGGGAATAATCTCGATTCCGGCAGCTTCGAAGATGTCGCCGACCTGCATTTTTTCGATCAGCTCACCGCCGAAAGCGATGTCGTAGGCTGTGATTTCATTTTTGACAGGGACATTGGCGTTGGATTCCGTAATAAACTCTCCGATCAATACTTTTTTCTTCATCCGATTCATCCTTCCTCTTTTCTTTTTGTTTCTTTTCCTTAGCTTAAACGATCACCTTATCGTTCTTCCGCTATGGCTGACGTCCGATTTCGTTTTTTCAAAGCGAACCAGCTGGGTCTTCTCTCTGTTGCCTTCCTCGTTTTTCTCAAGCTACTGGATCGTGAAGATCGGATCCAGCGGATTGAGCTTGCCCGGCTGGGCCATAATCTCAATTTCGCTGTTCAGCGCGATTACGATCACGTCGGTTTCGCAGCCATGCTTCCGCATCAGCTTCCAATCCGCCAGGCACAACAAATCGCCCCGGCAGACATGATCGCCGACCTTGACCTTCGTTTCAAACGGCAGACCTTTCAGGGTAACCGTATCGATGCCGATGTGCAGCAGCAATTCATGCCCTGCGGCGGTTGTCAGGCCCAATGCGTGTCCGGTTTCAAAGACCATCGTCACTTCCCCGTCGACCGGGCTGACAACTTCCTTTTTCGCAAACAATTCCGGAGGTCTGACGGCAAACCCGTCGCCCAGCGCCCGGCTGGCAAACATCTCATCGTTGAGTTCTTCTAATCGCTTTCCCTTGCCCGCGACAGGGCTTCCAATCGTTTCTGTCATACGCAACCTCCCAAAAATAAAAACCAATTCGCAAACAGCACAAAACTGAATGCAAATTGGTTATGCTTGTTGATTCAACAATAACAGTCCAACTTTGAACTTATTGTAAGCGATCTCATTCAGAATGTCAATCCTTTGAGAACCGACGGTTTCACTTCCCTTTCTCTGGTTTTTCACCGCTTTTATCCCCTTTTATAAGGATTGAATTTTGCGGGTCAGTGAGGGGATTTCCCGATCCATTTTTCAGCTTGCATGCTGGCCCAGTTCGGTCGGATTAGGCCTGATCTGTTTTCCAGCGAATAATCAAAGCGATCGCATGGATCAGCGCGAACAGTCCCACGCCGCTCATCAAAATCAGATTCGTTGTCAACTCCGCCGGAGTCGGCGAACCCGTCGCCGTCACGATGCCCAGCACCAGGATGAAGACCAGGCTCAGCGCGATCAGACCGCAAAAGGTCGCAACCGAGTATTTCCGCGAAAGCGTGATGAAATAATTCTCTTTTTTCGGCCGCTGAAATGGTTCTACCGTCGCAAGCTGATTGAAAAAGCGTGCGGAGAAATAACCGGTCCAGACCAGATACACCGCCAGTCCTGCGAAGAACCCGTCGAAAGCGTTCATCCCCAGCAGCACCGTCGCTGCCAGGCCGATAAAGATGGAAATCATCGTCCGCTGGGTGTAGCGGTAAAAATCATGGATCTGACTTTTCGGGATCAGATAGCCGCGCCGGGAAAACAGCGGGGCATAAACGATCCGGTGCAGTTCGTCATGATAGATGAACATCCCGTTGATATCGGGGTATTCCGCCTGTGTTTTCCTCGTTTTCGTTCGGATTTTCGTTTTCATTCGTGCTTTCGTCATGGTGGCTTCCTCGCTCTCCTTCTTGGTCTGAACTTACATTTCGTCGATCGGATACATTGGCCGCTGAATCAGTTTAAATGGAATATGCCGGGTATCCTGCGGCGTCGCGCCATCAGTCAGCGACATCACATAGCCCTGTGCTCCCTGCTTGAAATCCGGGAAAATATAACCTTGTTTCAGAACGGTGATCGCGTAATCCTTCCAGTCGATACCAAAAGCCTCAAATAAATTTTCATTCGTGACGCGGGCGGTCTGATCCGTAACGATCACATCGATCGGGGTATTCTCGATATGCACCAGGATGCCTTCGCCGCGCGTTCCGATGACCACCTCGCCATGCGCGATCGTGATCGACGCCCGGCTTCGGGTTTTCAGCGTCAGCGTGACCGGAGCGGACAGGTCGTCATAGCCTGTGCCCAGGGACAGCGTGACAACCGCCCCCAGCCCCGCCTCAGCCAGCTGCTTAAACGCCTGCGGATCACAGATCGAGGCGAATAAAACCGTTTTCTTCAAATCCGGAACAGCTAAGAACTGGCGCAGCACAAACGTGTTCCAGCCCGTCGCTCCGGAGGTGGTGTTGTCGCCGGAATCGGTGATCACAAACGGCTTGCCCGCAAACGCCAGCGCCATTTCCAGCGCTTGGTCCGGCTGGGCCGTCACCCCGGTATAATGAAATTCATGCCGCCGCTGCCAGACGTAGGCCGCCAGCTGATCGGCGATCGTTTCCGCGTAGGCCTGATCCGCACCGGTCTGCGGAACGACGACGATGCCGCAGCCGGCTTCCGGACAGTCGTGGCGCAGATACCCGACATGCCAGGACACGCTGCGGATTCGCGGATCCTGTTCCAGCTCATCCATATAGCGATTGATCGAGAGCACCGGCTCATCCGCCGACACCGACTGTTCGCCGCCTAAAATCAACGGCAGCTTGCGGTAGACGGCATGGATTGGCTGACGCTCCTGTAGCAAGTCGCAAAGCATCTTTGCCACCAAGCGGCGCGTCGGCATCGCGTCGGTATGCGGACTCTCGCGGTAGCTGCGCAGAATCTGCAGCGAATGAACATAGGTTTCCGTCAGATTCCCATGCGGATCACAGGACACCGCGATCGGCAGATAGGGTCCGATCAGCCGGCGGATTTCCTGGACAATGTGATGATCACCGCTGCCGATTTCCTCCACCCAGCTCGCTCCGTGCAGATGCAGATAAATCCCGTCGATCTCATGGAGATGCTCGCGCACGCTCTGTAAAAGCATCGATTCGATCAACAAAAACGTTTCCTTATCGACGACGCTGGCGGCGTTGGCGTTGGCATACACGCCCGGAATGATCTCGAACCCGTTGTTTTCAAACACTTCACGGATCTCCATGACGTCGATACACGCTTCACCGACAGCCAGATCGTACTGTTGAATTAAAGTCTTGAAAGGAGCCTTGGCGTTGGACTCCGTTGTAAAACTGCCGACCAGAACTTTCATTCCTGTTCCTCCTTTTTCATTTTTTCATCCCCGGTCAAAATGCCAGCTCGATCAGCTTCATCAATAGAACCAGCGTCACCGTGGACAACAGCGTCGAAGTCAACACGACTGCCGAGGCGAACGTTTCATCGCCGCGGTACTTCTTCGCGAAGCTGGCACAGGAGCTGCCCACCGGCATGCCCATTAACAGCGTGATCACGGCCGTCGTCTGGAAATCCAGCCGCAGCGCCAGACAAACACCCAGCGCGGCCAGCGGAATCACAAGCAGACGAATCAATGTAATTTGCGCGACATTTTTGATCATCGGCGCGGTCAGCTTCACGCGCTGGGCGAGCAGACTGCCGACCAGAATCAGCGAAAACGGCGCAAGACAGCCGCCGATCTTCTGCAGCGCCGTTAAAATCGGCGCGGGCAGCGACAGGTTGAAATAAATCATCACGAGTCCCAGCGCCATGACGTCGATGATTTTATTGGTCGCCACCGAGCGCAGGACAGCCTGCGGTGTCCGTTTCAGCGAAGGATTAAAAATACTCTCGCCCGCGCTGAACGCCAGAATCCGGGTCGGGATCATAAAGACGTTGCAGCACATCACCCCGACGGCGCCGAACAACGATTCGATTACCGGCGTACCGATCAGGCCGCCGTTGCTGACAAGATAGCCGTAATGAGCGACGCAGGCCTGCCCCGGCGTAAACCGCCGCGATCCTCCTGTCTTGCTGGCAAGGCTCAAAAACACTTCCAGTCCGACCGCCAGGATTAAAATCGTACCCAGCGAAAGCAACAGATCCATCGACATCCCGCTTAAGAAAGATGTAAACACGCTGGCGGGAAGCAGGACGTTGATCGTCAGATTTGAGATAAACAGCTGCGCATGCTCATCGATCAGGCCGGTCTTCGATAACAGGAAACCGACAATCAGATACGTCACGATCGTGAGCTGCGTATTGATTAAAATCGTTGTCATAATCCCCCTTGCTTTCCAGCATTCACCCGCGGCGTCCCCCGGCGGCCAGACAGGCAGATCTCCGGTGAATACTGCGTTCTTTAATCCATATCGTCAAGCGGAAACATCGGCCGGCGCACAAGCTTAAACGGAATATGCCGGGTATCCTGCGGTGTCGCGCCGTCAGTCAGCGACATCACATACCCCTGCGCCGCAGCCTTGAGTTCCGGAAAAATATATCCCTGCTTGACGACCACGATATCGTATTGCGTCCAGTCCGCGATCCCCGCGTGTTCATACTGAACCGTTTTGAAATAGCTGAGCTTGTGGTTGGCGATGATGATGTCGATCGGATGGTTCCTCAGCCGCACCAGCACGCAGTCGCCGGCTTTCGCCGCAATCCCATCTTCGCCCGTGGCAAACGACAGCGTCCGCACAACCTGGCCTTTTGCGATCAGCTCGACGTCCAGCGTCACTGCCTGCGACAAGGCATCCGCATTCATTCCCAACGGGATTGTCTTCCGTGTTCCCAACGCCTGATTGAATAACGCCCGGACACAATTCGGATCGACAATCGAGGCAAACAGCACACGTTTATTCAAGGATTCAATGTTCAGAAACTGACGCAGCACAAACGTATTCCAGCCGGTTGCCCCGGAGGTCGTATTATCGCCGGAATCGGTGATCACAAATGGTTTGCCCGCAAACGCCAGCGCCATTTCCAGCGCTTGATCTGGCGGAGCTGTCACCCCGGTATAATGAAATTCATGCCGGCGCTGCCAGACAAACTGCGCCAATTTTCCGCAGGCTTGTTCGGCATACGCCTGATCCGCCGCTGTCCGAGGCACAACGACTACGCCGCAGCCGGCTTCCGGACAATCGTGGCGCAGGTAGCCGACATGCCACGAAGCGCTCATGATCCGCGGATCCTGCTCCAATTCGTCCATGTAGGCGTTGATCGAACGCACCGGCTCATCCGCCGAAACGCTCTGTTCCCCACCCAGGATTAGCGGCAGCTTGCGGTAAGCCGGATGAAGGGTCTGGCGCTCGCGCACCAGTGCGCATAAGAGCGTCAATGTTTTCTGCCAGGTGGCGATCATGTCGGTGTGCGGCGATTGGCGATAGCTGCGCAGAATCTGCATGGAATCGACATAGTCCTGATTCAGGTTGCCATGCGGATCGCAGGACACCGCGATCGGCAGATACGGGCCGGTCAGTCTGCGGACTTCCTTCAGGATGTGGAAATCGCCGCTGCCGATCCCTTCAACATAGCTGGCCCCATGCAGATGCAGATAAATCCCGTCGATCTCACTGAGATGCTTCCTGACGGCGCTCAACAAACTGTTTTCGATCGCCTGAAACGCGGCAGCTTCGATGATCCCGTTCGGCGAGGATTTCGCGTACACCGACGGAATCATCTCGGCGCCTTCCCGTGCCAGCGTTTCCTCCAGCTGCATCCGCTGGGCGATCGCTTCGCCGAAAACCAGATCATAGCTGGATAAATCCGTCATGCAGGGGATATGCTCATTCACTTCGGTTGCGAAAAAACCGATTAAGATTTTCATAAAAGACCTCCTTACAGCGCGTCGATCGGAAACATCGGCCGTTGAATTAATTTGAATGGAATATGCCGGGTATCCTGCGGCGTCGCCCCGTCCGTCAGCGCCATCACATAGCCTTGGGCTGCAGCTTTAAGTTCCGGGAAGATGTAGCCTTGCTTGACGACGGTAACCGCAAAGCGGGTCCAGTCGGCAATCCCTGCCTGTTCAAATTGAACCGCATGGCAATACGCCTGGCGATGATCAGTGACGATCACCGTAACGGGACGATCTGTCAGTTTCAGGCTGACGCAGCGGCCCATGACCGTAAATTCAGCCTGCCCCAGCGCCGCGACGCGAATCACATCGCCCTGGGCTTTGACCTCAGCGGTGAAGGAAACCGGCGCAGAGAGTTCGTCCGCGCCCATCCCCAACTGCACCTGTACGATTTCGCCCACAGCCTTTTTCTGCAGCACGGCGCATGTTTTCGGGTCGCAGATTCCGGCAAACAGCACGCTTTTTTCCAATTTTGGAAGGCTCAGAACCTGCCGCAGTAAAAATGTGTTCCAACCGGTCGCTCCGGAGGTCGTGTTGTCGCCGGAGTCGGTGATCACAAACGGTTTGCCTTCAAAATCCAGCGCCATGCGCAAAGCGGCGTCCGGCTCCGCGGTCAAGCCGGTGTAATGGAATTCATGCCGGCGCTGCCAGACGTATTCTGCCAGCTGATCGGCGATCGTTTCCGCATATTCCTGATCGGCTTCCGTCTGTGGAACGACGACCACGCCGCATCCCGCTTCCGGACAATCATGGCGCAGATAACCGACATGCCAGGATGCGCTGCGGATTCGCGGATCCTGTTCCAGCTCATCCAGATATCGGTTGATCGAGCGCACTGGCTCATCCGCGGACACCGACTGCTCGCCGCCTAAAATCAACGGCAGCTTGCGGTAAGCGGGATGGATAGGCTGCCGGTCATAAAGAAGCTCGCATAACATCGAGGCCACCCGGCGGTAAGTCTGTACCATGTCGGTGTGCGGCGACTCGCGGAAGCTGCGCAGAATCTGCAGCGAATGCACATAGGCTTCCGTCAGATTGCCATGCGGATCACAGGATACCGCGATTGGCAGATACGGCCCGGTCAGCTCGCGGATTTTCTGAATGATGTGAAAATCACCGCTGCCCAGCTCCTCGACATAGCTGGCTCCATGCAGCCACAGATAGAGACCGTCGATTTCATGAAGATGCTTTTTTACCGCGTCCAGAAACAGATTTTCAATCGTCAGAAACGTTTCCTTTTCAATCACGCCGGAAGGACCGCCGCCGGCATAAACCGCCGGAATGATCTCGATGCCGGCCTGTTCAAATACATCCCGCACCTTCATCCGTTCGATCACCTCGTCGCCGAAAGCCAGTTCATAATTCGACAGGTTGTTTTTCATCGGTATATGCGCGTTGGCTTCCGTCGTAAAATGCCCGATCAAGACTTTCATAATTCACCTCATGTCTTCTAATTTAAGAGTCCCGCCGGATCTTCCCCCAAGATAGCGGCAGACCCGGCGGATGTTTATCCTCTCCTTTTCAAAAGGGGAATGGAAGTTAACCGCTCAGATCTCGTCGATCGGATACATCGGCCGCAGAATCTGCTTATAAGTCAGCCGGCGCGTATCCTGCAGCGTCGCCCCGTCGGTCAGCGACATCACATAGAATTGAGCGGCCGCTTTGAGTTCCGGGAAGATATAGCCCTGCTTGACGACGATCACGTCATAATCGTCAAAATTCAGCCCGGCGTCAGTAAACTGATGGATTTCGCAGATCGCGTAGCGGGTCGTAGCAATCATGATGGTGATCGGTTTATCCTTAACGGCGACGCTGATCGTTTCGCCATAGACGGCACCGGGAATGTTGTGCATCATAAATCCAGTGATCGGCCCTTTTGCTTTAACGACGACATCCAGCGCCACGGCTTGAGACAGCGCGTCGTAGTCCATCCCCAGGCGGATCGACGCGGCTTCGCCGACAGCGAGCTTCTGAAGCTGATGGAAGGTCTTCGGATCGCAGATCGTAGCGAACAGCACTGACTTCTTCAAGTCTTTTTCCGCCAGCACCTGCCGTAGCACAAACGTGTTCCAGCCGGTCGCTCCGGAGGTTGTATTATCGCCGGAATCGGTGATCACAACCGGTTTGCCTTCAAAGTCCAGCGCCATCCGCAGCGCGGTTTCCGGCTCCGCCGTCAGGCCGGTGTAGTGGAATTCATGCCGGCGCTGCCAAACGTACTCCGCCAGCTGATCGGCAATCGTTTCCGCATATTCCTGATCGGCTTCGGTCTGCGGAACAACGACGATGCCGCAGCCGGCTTCCGGGCAGTCATGGCGCAGATAACCGACATGCCAGGAAGCGCTCATGATCCGCGGATCCTGTTCCAGCTCATCCATATAGCGGTTGATCGAGAGCACCGGCTCGTCCGTGGAGACCGACTGCTCGCCGCCTAAAATCAACGGCAGCTTGCGGTAAACGGCATGAATGTTCTGCCGCGAACGGATCAAGTTGATCAACATTTTGGACACGATGCGCAGCGTTTCGTTGGCGTCAGTATGCGGCGACTGGCGGTAACTGCGCAGGATCTGCAGGGCTTCAACGTATTCCTGCGTCAGATTGCCATGCGGATCGCAGGCCACCGCGATCGGCAGATACGGGCCGGTCAGCTTGCGGACCTCCTGGATGATGTGATGATCACCGCTGCCGAGGCCCTCGACTTTACTGGCGCCATGAAGCATCAGGAAAATCCCGTCGATCTCATGAAGATGTTTTCGGACTTCATTCAGCAGCGACGTTTCAATATAATCAAAGGTTTCGCGTGTGATCAGTCCCCCGCTGGCGCCGTTGGCGTAAATCGTCGGAATCATCTCAGCGTTTTCCGCTTCGTACACCTCGCTTACGTCCAGATTCTGAATGCACTGGTCGTCAAAGGCAATCACATAGTTGTCAATCCGGCAGAGCTGAGGGATATTCTCGTTGGTTTCGG
Source organism: Holdemania filiformis (assembly GCF_003459085.1). NCBI lineage: Bacteria > Bacillati > Bacillota > Erysipelotrichia > Erysipelotrichales > Erysipelotrichaceae > Holdemania > Holdemania filiformis. The sequence continues at coordinate 23,798 of NZ_QRUP01000030.1, forward strand.
AAACAAATTCACCGACTAAAATTTTCATAAAGGACTCCTTTTCCATTATTGTGACAGATTCAGAAAGAGCGGCAGGAATGAAATTCACCGCCGCCTTTCTCATTCGCTAAATTTCATCGATCGGATACATCGGCCGCTGAATCAATTTAAACGGAATATGTTTTGTGTCCTGCGGCGTTGCGCCGTCGGTCAGCGACATCACATAAAACTGCGCTTCAGCTTTGAAATCCGGGAAGATATAGCCCTGCTTCAAAACCGTGACATCATACTGACGCCAATCCAGCCCCAGATGTTCCAGCTGGTGCTTGTTGATCACGGCGTAGGACAGATTGCTGATCAGCACGTCGATCGGTGTGCCTTCGATATGCACAAGGGCACACTCCGTCATTTCCCGTTCATAGACACCGTTGGTAAATTTGCAAATTTGATTGAACTGACGAAGGGTGACGTTCAGGCTCACGCTTTCCGACAACGCATCCCGGCCGGTTCCCAATTCGATCGCGACAGTCTGGCCGACGGCCTGTTCTTTCAGCCGGGCAAACGCCTGGGGGTCGACGATCGGAGCGAACAGGAATGTTTTCTTCAAATCCGGCAGCGCCAGACATTGTCTGAGGATCGACGTGTTCCAGCCCGCAGCCCCGGAGGTCATGTTATCGCCGGAATCGGTGATCACAGCCGGTTTGCCTTCAAAGTCCAGCGCCATCCGCAGCGCGGCTTCCGGCTCCGCCGTCAGACCGGTGTAGTGGAATTCATGCCGGCGGTGCCAGACATACTCCGCCAGCTGGTCGGCAACCGTTTCCGTATACGCCTGATCGGCTTCGGTCTGCGGTACAACAACGATGCCGCAGCCGGCTTCCGGGCAGTCATGACGCAAATAGCCGACATGCCAGGAGGCGCTTAAGATCCGCGGATCCTGTTCCAGCTCATCCAGATAGCGGTTAATCGAAAGCACCGGCTCATCCGCCGACACCGACTGTTCGCCGCCTAAAATTAACGGCAGCTTGCGGTAAACCGCATGGATAGACTGGCGGTTCTGGATGAACTGACACAACATTCCTGATACTTTCCGGTAGGTGTCGACACTGTCGGTATGCGGCGACTGACGGAAACTGCGCAGAATCTGAATTGCTTCCACATACTCCCGCGTCAGATTGCCATGCGGATCACACGAAACCGCAATCGGCAGATAGGGACCGGTCAGCGCGCGGATCGCTTTCAACAGATGATGATCGCCGCTGCCGATTTCTTCGACATAACTGGCCCCGTGCAGATGCAGATAAATACCGTCCAGCTCATGCAGATGTTTCCGGATCGCTGTCAAAAAGCTGTTTTCAATCGCCTCAAATGCGTCTTTTTCCACAATCCCGGTCGCGCCGGCGTTGGCATACACCGCGGACAGGATCTCAGCTCCGGCTTGATCGAAAATCTCTTTGATATACAGTTTTTCGACCGCCTGATCCCCAAAAGCCAGATCAAACGTGCTCAAATCACTTTTTACCGGCATGTTCGCGTTGCATTCTGCATTGAACAATCCGACGAATACTTTCATGCATTTTCCTCCTTTTCTCACCTTATCCGGCGATCGCTTTTTTACTTTCCGAACGCTTGATCAAAATTGAGGTGGCAATGAAGCAGGCGGCCACGGTCACTGCCGCCGTAATCGCGGCGTACCATACCATCTGCAGACTTCCGGTTTCCGGATTGATAAACGACAGGAAGGTCAGGAAACCTGGGCAGGAAGCGGAGATGTATGTTCTTAAACCGAACAGTGCGCCGACGAATCCGCCGATCACCGTGCCGATCGCATGACCCATCAGCGCTTCCTTGAAGGAAATCAGGGAACCGTAGAAGGCCGGCTCAGTCACACCGCACAGAGCGGTAATGGCCGTGGATACGATCATGCCGCGCTTGACTTTATCCTTGCGGACAACCGCGGAATACGCGATCGCCAGCGCGACGGCGCCGACGCCGATGTTGGAAATGAAGTTCTGCGGCGCGGTGATGTTGTTGTAGCCCAGCGTCGCTAACAGCTCGATGCCCAGCGGCGATAATGCTTTGTCAACACCGAACATGACGAAGTACGGACATAACGCACACAGAATCGGCAGCGCGAAGACGCCCAGCGTATCCATTAAGAAGGTGACGAAATAACCGATGTAGGTGCTTAACCAGGTGCCTAACGGGCCGAGCCATAAGAAGGTAACCGGAACGACGATCAGCATTGTGACCACCGGTTTGACGAAGTAAATGACGGCATTCGGGATGATTTTCTTCAGATATTTATCGAGGAAGTAAATCAGCGTCGTACCTAAAATAACCGGGATGATCGTTGAGCCGTAGCTGACCTGTTCGATCGGAATGCCTAAGAAATCTGTGACGACGCCGCTCTGATACCGCGAGCAGACCAGACAGCCGCCCAGGAACATTCCCAGAATCGGCTGCAATTTCAATTTCTGCGCATAGGAATAGCCGATGTAAATCGGCAGGAATTCAAAACCGGCGTTGAAGAAGCAGGTTAACAGCTGAGCCGTGCCGCTGGAAACATCCAGCCCGAAGTAGTTGACGCAGAGCGTGCGGATGGCCAGCACCATACCGCCGACGACCAGGGCCGGCATAATCGGCATGAAGATCGGCGGGAAGAAATCGGCGATCAAATCAAGAATCGACTTTTTCTCCTTTGGAACATTGACGGCATTTTCATTCATGCCTTCCTTCCATCCGGAAACCTCTAAGAAATCGTAGTATGCATCCGGGACCTGGGGACCGATAATAATCTGAAGCTGATTAGCTTTCTTAACAATCCCCGCACATTCCGGGAGCGCCTTAATCGCGGCTTCGTTGATTTTACTGCCGTCCGCATAACTGATCCGTAATCTTGTGGCACAATGGGCAACGAACGTAATGTTGTCCAATCCCCCGACGTTTTCTAAAACCTTTTGAGAAAATTCAGCATATTTTCCCATCTCTAAATCCTCCTTTAGATTTATTTCATAACACGAATAAGGCGCGCTCTTATTCTGTTGATGACCTTGGCTGCGCGGCTAGGAACAAAGCCGATTGACGTGCAGAATCAGATAAAGCATTTCGTTTTCATCGAGCTTGGACTGAATGTTTTCTTCCAGAAACCGGGCGATTTCATCCACGCATTGATAGGTGTCGGGATATTCCTCCAACAGCTTCGCGTAGATCCGGCGGTTATCATCCGTCGTCTTTTGACCTTCCTTCAAACGCCTTAACAAATAGATCATGTGCGTTGCGAAGCGGGAATAGTTAAACGAATCGCGGTTGATCTCCAGCTTAAAATGTTTTTCAATGATCGCGGTGATCTGGCTGATCAGCGGTGAGAAGTTCACGTCTTCATCATTGCCGGCAGGCTTCACTTCGGAATTGACGATATTCATGACGAAGCCGCCCAGCTCCGACGGCGGGAGCTTGATATGTAATTCTTCCTCGATCCTTTTCATCGCGTAGTTGGAAATTTCCACTTCCCGCGGATATAAGTATTTGAAATCGGTATAGCCTTTGAAATCGAAGATCATATTCTGACCGACGCGTTCAATTGTGAATTCGATATGATCAGCCAGCGTGAATACGAAATTCTTGGAAAATTTTTTCGTCAGATGTTTCTTCGCGTAAGCTACGATCTGTTCCGACAGCTTGAGGATATTCTCCGGCATCTCGCCCATCTGTTCGATCGTATTCCGGTCGACGCCGCTGTAGATTTTTTCAACCTGCGACTTATCGGTTACATACCGCGGAATGGCGCCAAAGCCGATGCCCCGGCCGGCGACCACGACGACCTCGCCGTCTTCTTTCCGGGCTAACGCGTAGTTGTTATTGATTTTTCTGATAATTTTCATCTTCATTTACCCTTTTCTGTCATCCTCGAATTGGGGTTGACCCCGCAGTTGGTTTGCCTTGTCGTGATCGTTGAAGCGTAAATTGCATTTCAATTCCGGGCCATTTTCATGGCTTTTGGATGAGGTGAATTTCTGGCGGAACAACAAAAAAACTCTTCCTCGGCACACACAAAATAATCGCTTATTTTAGGTTATGCCTCGAAAGAGTGACAGTCCCAATATTTACTTGTTGAACATATTCTAGCAGAGGATGTAAGCGTTGTCAATGACCAACGGAAATTTTAATTTCATGCCGGATTTCCCTTTAAGACCGCAACATGTACCCTTTTCCCTTCACTTTACGGTATTCCCGGAAACAGCGAAGCATCAGTCAAACTTTCCACCACGATAGGTATCCGAATCCGCTATATTTCGAATGTCAGAATTATTGAACACATCGTCTGTTGCTTCCTCCTAGGCATTCAAACAATGCTGTCTGGCGGTGGTCATTGTTGAAAGTGATACTTGTTTTCTGTCAGTCTTGTCACATCCTTTTTAATTTTTAATATTCATCCTCAAGTAAAAAATCCGCCAAATGCACAATTTTAACACCGTTGATATTTCCGGCAGCCAGTTCGTCCAGCGTTACCACATATTTTGGGTAGTGGTCTTTAATTTCAAGGAGATTGGCAACCTCCCGATCAGATTCCTCCGGCAGTCTGCGGCACACCTGAACGTAAATCCGTTCATCACGACGTACCGCTACGAAATTGATCTCTTTTGTTTCATTTTTGCCAATATAAACATCGTAGCCTTTTCGCCGTAGTTCAAAGTAAACGATGTTTTCGAGCATGGCTGCAATAGACTTGGGGTTAAAGCCCATGATGCAGTATTTGAGAGAAGAATCGGCAAGATAAAACTTCACCTGCGTTTTCAGTACAGATTTTCCTTGTAAATCGTATCTCTGGCAGCGATAAATTACAAAAGCCTTTTCCAGCCAATTCAGATAGTTGTAAACCGCTTCAACAGACAGGGAACGACCTTCGCTTTTCAGAAACTTCACGATTGCATTCGCAGAAAAGGTTTTTCCTACATTTTCAACAATAAAGCGAACAACACGGTTGAACAAATCAAAATTCGCTATATTGTGCCGTTTTGTAATATCGCTTGTTATGACAGAGTTATAAATGCCCTCTACGATCTGATAAGCAGCACGCTCGTCAAAGCTGCTGAGTGCAACAATGGGGAAACCACCCAACCGGATATATTCATTCAAAAGTTCTCTCGTTGAAAGACCGCTTTGTTTTTTAAACTCCAAGTACTCTGCAAAAGACAAGGTATAAACCGGAATAGAAATATATCGCCCAGTCAGATAAGTTGAAATTTCGCTGGACATCAATTTCGAATTGGAGCCGGTTACATAAATATCGGTGTCGGTATTTTCAAGCAGACTGTTCACCGCTTTTTCCCAACCGTCGATTTCCTGCACTTCATCAAGAAGAAGGTAATATCGACCGCCGCTATTCATCTGCGTCTTGATGCCTTCATACATATTTTTATCCGTCATACCGTCGTCAAAATCCTCCGAGGTATAACACATGCTGATAATGTGATCTGCGGCAACGCCGTTTTTCTGCAGGTCATCCCGCAGCATTTCTAAAATAGTGGATTTTCCGCAGCGTCGGATGCCGGCCAGTATTTTTACAAGCGGTACATCACGGTAGGTTTTCAGCAGTTTCATATACTGCGATCTTATAATCATCATCTCGCCCCCTGTTTATCACGAATAGTATAGCCAAAAAACTATGTTTCAGTAAATAGTTTTTACTGAAAATCCGTAAAAATTTTAATAAAATTCGAACTTTTTGATCTTAAAACGAATTTATTTTCAATTAAGCTTCCGTAGCCAAAAAAAACCGGAAATCCTGACAAGACTTCCGGTCGTTCATAGATTGGTGTTCCCGAGGCGATTCGAACGCCCGACACCCGCCTTAGGAGGGCGGTGCTCTATCCAGCTGAGCTACGGAAACAGGACATGGCATTCGACGCTAACGACTCCTTATCCTCAGCGCTAATGCATGTCTTATTATAGCGGACTCCCCTCCGCTTTTCCAGTCCTATTTTAAACCTTCACTGCTTCCTGACCTAAAAATGAAGCAGAATTTCCCCTGCTTCGCTTGTTCCTATTTTACAGACCTTTGACCTTTTCAGCAATCTCGCTGACACAATCCGACGTGAATGGATCCTTCAATCCGCTGCTGGTCAGAGCATCGCGGTATTTGAAATTCGTTGTGAACTGGGTGATCTGGTTATAGGTGGACAACGCCTGATTCCGATCATCCAGACTCTGCGCCCAGATTTCCAGAGCGGAAATCGCCGAGGTCGCATAGCTGACATAATAGAACGGCGTTTCAAAATGGTGATGGATTTCTACCCATTCATAATACAGTTCACTGCCGGTAAACTGATAGAAAATCTCAGAATGCAGTTCGTTGACTTCTTCCAGCGTCAGATCCGGATTCGCGAAAACGGCCTGCTGGAATTCATCTTCCGCACAGCCCTGCAGAATGTTGCTGATTATGCTGTAAATCGAATAGATCTTCTGGCCTTCCGCCTGATCCGCACCGAAGAACTGATCATAATACGGCTGCATCAACAGTTCCAGCGCCTGCGAGTGAATTTCCGCAGCATCCAGATTGTTGTTATCATTCCACTTCAACTCCGGCATCAGATAGAAGTTGTAGTAATGCCCGAATTCATGGATAACCGTGTCCGGCTGACGATAATCCGAGGAATTGATAAACATGAACGGCGCGGAATATTCATTAAGAATCGTCGTATAGCCGGCGTGCATTTTATTCGGTTCCGCACTGAAATCATACAGTTTATTGCTCTGCATATAATCCAGAGCTTCGCTCATCTTGCTTGGAAATTCTTTCTGCAGCGCCGTTTTCAGGATCGGCAGCGCCGCTTCCAGATCGCCGTCGCCCGCCTGCATGCCGTTGATCGCATTCACCAGTTCATCATAATGATTGTTAATCATCTGACCAAACGCCGGCAGCATTTCCGTTCTGACTTTCTCGCTGAAATTGTGCGCGTCTTCCGGCGTATAATCGCGGCCTAAGACATCATAGGCATAATCCGTATAGTTATCATAGCCCAACTTTTCAGCGATCTGAATACGCAGGTCGCGCAGCTGCAGATAGATGCCGCCCAGTTCCGCGTTCTTCTTTTCATAAATCTCGTTGTATGCCTGAATTCCCTCATCCGTGGTCAGGTCCAGATCGTCGATTGTAACGGTCTGACCATTCAGCTCCGTGGTGTATTCAGAAGCCAGCAGCTTTGTGTACTGCGTGACCAGATCGTTTTCCTGTTCGCTCAGTTCTTCAATCTCCGGCGAATTCAGCTTGGAATTGATCTCATATCGTTCGATAAACTCTTCGCCCCAGGCTGCTTTTGCGGCTTCCTGATAGCTGGATTCCAGAATCATGCCGGTCAGCTCGTTCATCCTGTTGTCCAGACGCGTATAATAGTTATCCAGCGTTGTCATTTCTTCTTCATAGAAGGCATCGGTTGTATCAAGGTTGTAGTGAATCGTAGCCAAGGAATCCATCGTATCTAAATGCCGGATATCCTCCAGAATCTCATCATACAAGGCCAGCAGTTCGCTCTCCTTGTCCGCTTCCGCGGCCATCGCCTGACAATCGGCGATCTTCTGATCCAATCCCTCCAGATCCGGCCGGGCATACTCCATGTCGCCAAACGGATGCGGCTGATGCTCGACCGAAACGGCTTCCACCCACGGTGTCGGCGTTGCGGAAGGCGCCGGCGTAGATCCGCAGCCGCTGAGCAGCAGGCTGAAGGCCGCCAACAGCGCAAGCATAAACCTGCTCATCGAAAATTTTTCTTTCTTCATATTTCCCTTTCTACCTCCCTGCCGTTATCGGCAACGAGAATAAGTATCTTCATTATAATATGAAAAGAGGAATTCTGCACTCGAATTCCCCTTTAGTCTGTTCTGGTTTTGAATTACATGTGATACATGCGGTCGAAATACTGCACTAACAGACGATCGTTGTATTCCGGGCCGCCGTCGATGTTCTGAGATTTGAAGACTGGCGGAACGATGCCTTCTTCCAGCAGCATCTGCGCTGTGCGGTAGACACAGGCCTGAATCAGAATCGCCGTGGTGATCGCGGACATGCCGCAGATCCGGGTGTCCAGGCCTTCAACGTCGATCGAAGCGTCCCCATCCATGACGCAGTTGTCGATGACGACATCCGCCAGCTGCCACAGGTTCTTGCCGCAGGAATGCTTTGGCGTCAGGTTTTTCGAGGCTTCCAGCGAAGTGATCGCAACGACCTTCGCGCCCTTTTCATGCGCGGCCAGAGCGATTTCTACCGGCAGCGGATTGCGTCCGGAATTGGAAATCAGAACGACGACGTCATTAGGACGAACGTCAACTTTCTTCATGAAGGAAGTGCCGACGCCTTCGATTCCTTCATAAGCGCCGCTGGCTGGTTCTTTGATCTGCTTGGTCGGGATAAATCCGCCGGCTCTGAAGCACAGCTCGCTGGCCCCGGCTTGAGAATGTCCGGATCCGAATGCCTGCAGCATACCGCCGTTTTTCAGCGCATCCGCAAACAGCCGGGCTGTTTTTTCCACATTTTCTTCCTGTGTGGTTTTCAGTTTCTGAATAAGACCCTCGACGACATCGTAAACCTTGTTCTCCATCTTTCTTCCTCCTTGGGTATTTTATCCAAACAATTCGCGGTTTTATTTGGATTATTTACCCATAGATTACTGCATTCCGCTGGATCTGTCAAGCATTCCAGTTGTTTTTTGATTAACTTATTTGTAGTTATTGTTTTATTTCTGTATAATTAAATCATAAGACTAGAGGGGGAACGCCCATGTTTAAAGCTAAATTAAAAGCTGTTTATCAGGATTTAACACAATCCGAGAAACTCGTCGCTGATTACATCCTTGACCATATCGATGAAATCCGGACGATTACGTCCCATCAGCTGGCCGTCAATACGCATATCGGTCAGTCCACGATCATCCGCTTCTCGCAGAAGCTCGGCTACAACAGCTTCCGGGAACTGTTGGCGGATCTGTCGGCGATCCCGCGGCAGGATCTGGTACGGGAAGAAATTCAGGTCAACGAATCGATGAACGATACCAACCGCAAAATCATCGCGCAGTATCACGATATCATCGAGGTGACGTTTGAGAACAACAAAGAGGAAACGATCCAGCAGGCGTGTGAAATGCTGACAAGCGCGAAAAAGATTATTTTGTTCGGCATCGGAAGTTCTAACTTATTCTGCGAATATCTTGCCAATCAGCTGGTCAAGATGGGATTGTTATGCGTGACGAGCCAGACGCCGCACACGATCTACTCGCTGATCGATCAGTCGAAAAAGGATACCGTCCTGTTTCTGATCTCGGAATCCGGGGAAACCCGCGAGGTTATCAAGGCCGCTTCGATCGCCAAGGAACATGACATGCCGATCATCGCGATGACGCGGATGTCGAAGAACACGCTGCACAGCTTCGCGGATCTGATCTTAAAGACCGTTTCTTTTGAAACCGAAACCCGCCTGAACGTCACAACGATGCGCTGTTCCCAGCTGTATCTGATCGACGCGCTGTATCTGAATATCATGAAGAGTAATTTCAATAAGTTCAGCAAGATGATTGAACGGGCGGAGCTGCTTTCTGACCGCAAGCTATAATTCAACGATACACGTTCCGGCTTTCCGGCGCTTGCCTCCACAACAAATACAGAGAAATTGAAAACAGCGGTTTCTGAGGATTGCCTCAGACCGCTGCTTTTATTATGACTTCTTCAGGCTCATTCGAACTTCAGTGATTTCACCGCTGCTTCGATCTCAGCTTCATGTGCGGCATACGTTTCGCTGCTCATGATGACGACCGCGAACAACTGAGGAAGCTCTGCATCCTCCCCGCCAAAGATATAATACTCCATTCGTTCCCCGTCAGTCTCACGGAGGCAGCGGACCCCGGTCAGGCCGCTGGCGGTTTGATACGGCGTCGTTTCAAACATCGTTTCATCGACGGAAAAAGGTGAATACAGGGCAGCCATCACGGCGAACATCTGATTTTCTTCCGTATCGAACGGATAACGGACGCCGACCGTGGGACTGCCTTCTCGTTCCTCATCGCCTTCATAGCCGAGCAGCTCTATTCTTTCCCAGGTTTTTGGAACTTCCAGCGTAAATTTTACGCCGCTGTCCTCGAAGGTGTAAACCGTCAATTCCTCTTTGACTTCCCCCTCTGCTTCCGGTGTCGATGCAGGCACCTCCGGCTTTTTCTGCCCACAGCCGCCTAGTGTCAGTACCAGACTCAGGCCGAGCAGTCCGATTGCGATTTTTTTCAAAGGATTAACCTCGCTTTCTATTCACCGTTTTTATCCCGGATTGATAGTTCCATTCTAGCACAATCCTGCTTGATTGATACCGGGCTCTTCTTTAAGCTCTATCAAGGAACCAAGCTGGAAACGCCGATTTCTTAGAGGAAAGAACCGGCAGCCTTCTTTACCAGTCCATAAAAAAGGCCGGTCAGAAACGTGTCTTGACCGACCAGTTATCCAGCTCCTCAAGCTGGACTGTGCCGTTGCCTGCTTTTTTCCCGTTGATCCAGCGCACCAGCAGCTCCGCCCGCTGCCCGTCGCTGACGCGGATCAGGATCGCCCCCTGCTGCGTAGATACGCTCACGGTATGCATTCCTTTGTAGCCCGGTCGGGTTTTCTCCCACGGATTATCGTTGTGGTAGGCCTGCAGCACCTCGTCATACCGGCAGCATGTCAGCTTATCCAGACTGGCCGATAAGATCTCCTGTTCACTGAAGAACGTCGTATCGATGCAGCGGTACGGTTCATGAAGCGGATGCGCCTGCAGGAACGTCCGGATTTTCTGACGCTGCCTGAGCCAGAAAGCCATCGCGGCCAGCCAGCTGAAAACAGAAATTCCTGCCAAGATGAGCCAGAAGCTGTTTTGCGTCACCAGCGCCACAACGAAGAAGAAACAGACCAGAAACGCCGTCATACCGATATAAAAGCGGCAGCGGTCAAGATTTGCGGAATCAAACACCTGAAATACAGTCATGCTTATCCGTCTCCTTCCTGATCTTATTGTACTTCTTTTTCTTATTTAAAGAAAGGATAATTTACTCCGATTCGTCAATTTTGCATTCTTTCGCTGTTTTATCCTCCCGGAAACCTTTCAGCACCGGCTGACGCAGGGAACCGGCCGATGTTTTGTCCATATACTTGACGGTACAGACCAGCTTCGGTTTCAGCCAGACGGCATGTTCATGATTCTTCGGCGTTTCCGGAAACGGACATATTGCTGTGACCGGGAGCTTCTTTTTCAACAAGGCTTCGCTGACGCCCAGCGTGACATGTCCTTTATACACAAGCGTTTTTCCCTGGTATTGCCCCAGCACCAGACTTAACACATTGCGTTCTTTCTGAATGTAGCCGCAGACCGCGAAATCCTCATCCTTCAGATTTTTGATCTTGATCCAGGAGCTTGTCCGCCTGCCGCATTGATACAGACTGTTTTTCTCTTTGGCGACGATTCCTTCGAGGTTTTGCCGCTGTGTCCAGGCATACAGCTTTTCCCCTTCATACAGATAAACCCGCGAACAAACGGCGGTTTCACTTTCCTTAAAACCTTTTAGTTTCTCCTTGCGTTTGACTAACGGCAGTCCGGTCAGGTCTTTTCCGTTATACTCCAGGATATCGAAGACGATGAACGTCGCCAGATCGCTTTCCTGCGCCAGATGGATACGGAAGGCGCTGCGCAGCATTTCCCTGCGCTGCAGCGCGTAGAAGTCCGGCTTGCCGTCATGGAAGACGACAATCTCCCCGTCCAGGACCGCGGGTTTCGGCAGACAACGATGCAGGGTCAGCAGTTCGGGAAACTGATCGTTCAACAGTTTATCGCGCTTGTTGATCAATTCCGTATGATCCGAACAATAGGCCAGGCAGCGGGTGCCGTCCCATTTGATTTCATACAGATAGTCCTCGCTGTCAAACGCTTCCTCGCTGCGGCCGATCAACATCGGAGCATAGCCGTGCTGATCAAACAGATCGCTCATGATAAGCTTTTCCCGGTCCGTTTACGCGTCGTCCTGACCTTGGCCGTACCGGCAGTGGTCTGCTTCAGGCTCTGGCTCAGAGCTTCCATCAGATCCACAGCCTGAACGCTCTGTTTTTCCTTCACCTTCACGATTTCCTGACCATGGATTTTCCGTTCGATCAAATTGCGCAGCCGTTCCTGATACTCGTCGTGATAATCCGCAATGTCAAACGGACCGCTGAGCTGATCGATCAGCTGCTTCGCCATCGTAACTTCCGACTTGGCCAGCTTGCTTGCGGTTTTGGCCGGCGCCGTGACGATCTCATCCTCAAAATACAGCGAGGTTACGCGCATCCCATCCTCCACCGCCCGGATCAGCAGCAGCGCTTCCTTAGTTCCCAGCACCGTACGGGCCACCGCCGCTTTCTTAGTTGCAAGCATCGCTTCCCGCAGCAGATCAAACGCCTTCTGTCCTTGCTTATCCGGCTGGGCATAATAGTTTTTCTCAAAGTAAATCGGATCCACTTCCGCCTCTTTGACAAATTTTAAAATTTGGATCGTCTTGTCCTTCTCTGTCTGGATTTTTTCTAAATCCTCGCCGCTGATGATGACATATTTATCTTTTTCATATTCATAGCCTTTGACAATTTCATCCTGTTTGATTTCCTTATTGCAGGAAGGACAGAATTTTTTATAGCGGATTCGTTCACCGGTTTTCTTACACAGCTGATTAAAGCTCAGATCATGCTCCCGCACTGCTACCTGCAGCTGAATCGGAATATGCACCAGACCAAACGATATCGCGCCCTTATGCGCGCTCGGCATCGCGATCACCCCATTTCAGGGATAGTATGGATGGTTTAAGATTAAATCATTACGCGGATCGTTGGCAGAGCTTCCAATTCCTAACCGATGCTGAAGGGGAGGCGAAAACATAAAAACAGTACGGTGTTTTCACTCTTTTCCCGCATCCAATCCTGATTTTCATCAAAACAGCGGCCCTTTTTGCAGGACCGCCGCTTCGTTGCTTTGTTTCTCATTTAACTCAACCATCTCAGCGGATGCTTCACATGTCTTAACTTACGCTGATAATCCGCAGAAAAGATTTCGCTTAAAACGATGAACTTTATTCTTCCAGAATCCGATAGAAGCCTTCAATGGCGACGTAATTCCCGGTTTTCTCCATCACCAGACAATAACGCTGTTTTCCAGCGGCGAGCTGCGTGCAGTCCGGATCCTCGGTGTCTACCTCGATCAACGCCGCCGATTCCTTCCCCGCCATGGCGATCTCCAGGACTTCCGCCGACTTGATTTTCACGCTTTCCCACAAATCGAAGCCGGTTTCACTGCACGGCGTGGTTCTTGGAAAAAGCGACAGGAGATCAAAGTAATCTGTTTCTGTCAGCGCAGTCACAAAGGCTTCGATGAGTTCTGATTCTCCGCCCAACATCACAGAAGCCTGGTTCTTGCATTCCGGCTTTTCCCGCAGCGTGTCGATCTTTAACCCGTCAGACTCCGCCAGTGTGATCCAATATTGTGAATACAACAGCTGATCGCAATCCAGCCAGGTTAAATCAAGTTTGACAATGCCGTCGGCTTGATAATGAATCGCATATTCCTGAATTTTCGGCATCGCCGGTATAAATTCAACCTGATCTTCTTCCCGGGCTAATAAGGTATTAACCAAATCGGCGTCGCGGTCGTTGATCGATTTGACCAGCTGCTCGATCAGGTGGATCAACGCCGGTTCATCAGGATAGGGAATTTCATCCGTCACCGTCAACGAACAACCCGCGGCCGGATCCGAAATGGAAATCCGTTCCAACTGATTTTCATCTTCAAGATTCACTTCTAAATCATCAAAAACAAAGGTTGGACGGGATTGGGCTGATGGAGTCGCGGTCGGCTCAGCTTCCTTGATTTCAGGCGTCCGCTCCAGCTCCGGCGTCGGTGTTGGTTTTATTTCCTTATTTTCATTCGATCTTACCCAACCGGGAATGACTGTGACGATGACAATTATTCCTACTAACCCCAAACCGGCCGCAATCATTTTCTTATTCATTTTCTTCTCCTCTGAGGATTCACACTTTCCTTTCGATAACGGCCTGTTTTATCTCTGTTGCGATGACCACGCTTTAGGATTTTCTCAGGTTCGTATTTGCTTCCTTATTTTGTAACTTTGCTTGTTTTCAGCCGTCAATCTCTTTATACTTTAATTATAGTGGAACTACCGGATCTTTCCAGTTAGAATCAAAGAAAGAACACCGAAGAGGAGGCTTTTTATGAAAAGCGTTAAAGCTTATTTTCAGTATCTGTTGTTTGTCGATCGGCGGCAGCCGGTGATCACCCTGGGCGACCGGGATTATACCGGCAGCGATGCGCTGCTGGACGAACGGATCAAAACGCGCCGGCAGCTGTATGCCTTTCGTTTGTTTTATCTGGTTGTTGTCGTCAGTCTGATGATTTATGTTTTCCACCTTTCGTCCTTTGCCGCCATACTCTCGTTAATCCCGGCAGATCTGATTTTCCTGGTTTTTAAAATGCCGGCTGATTTTCTTGATCAGCTGGTTCCCGCGGACGCTGCGGATTCCTCGCAGACATCCATGCCTAAGCTGAATTAATCCTGCAGATATTTCTTATCTCAACCCGCTAAGGAGTTCAGTCCGGCAGCATTCTAAAGAAAGGTAAAATGTGCTGATTCCCATGGGGAAAGAGCACTTTTTTCTGATCCTCCGCAAACAAGTGATATTCTCACATGAAAACAGGGCCGCAATCAGCGGCCCAGCGTGTTTTCGATCTTTTCAGCGATCGCTTCTTTTTTATCGTTAATCGCCTTCTTTGTACGGTTGCGGGTCTGATCCACCCAGGCGCGGAATTCATTGGAGAATTCCGGATTGACCTGATAAGGGAAAGCCTTGTTCAGACGGGAACGGATTTTAAACGTCCGCTTCGGCATCAGATCGATCCGGCTGACCATCTTATCAATGATCGCCGACAGCTGTTCATCAGCGTCCGTCGAATCCATCACTGCCTGAATCCGCTCGTAAAACGGCACGTCCTCGCCTACCTGACCGACGTTCTTCATCACTTCACGCAGCTCCTGCATACACTTTTCCAGCTCGACAAATTCTTTGTTTCGCCGCAGCAGCGCATGCACGGTTTTGAACACATCAGTGGAGAAATAGATCAGCAGCGCGGCATTGATCACCCACAGCAGCGACAACGGAATCCGCTGGACGGCGCTGAGGATCGGCGGGTGAATGACGTAGACCACAAACAGGCACATCAGGCCGAACAGCGTCGAATTCAACAGGCAGATCCGGCCGTTGAGATTAAAACGATACCGGGAATAATCCCACCACCGGGTATGAAACATTTTCTCCATCACATAACTGGTCAGATATTCCAAAGCGCTGGTAATCACAACACCCCAGAGAAAAACCATGCCGAACGAATCAGCCACCGGTTCCAGCAGCGTCAGTACAAAAACGCCGCCAAAGCCGTAAATCGGGCAGTAAGGGCCGGCTAAAAAGCCGCGGTTAATCCATTTCCGCTGCCCGATAGAACAATAAATACACTCGCAGACCCAGCCTAAAAAGCTGTAAATAAAAAACAAGATTATCGCTTGTGCCGGAGTTTCGATCATAATACCCCTCCTGTTTCGTGATTATTCTACGCCGTTCGTCTGATTTTCAGTCGCTTTCCAGTTCGATTTCTACAAAGTCCAGGCTTATGCCTGTACCTCATTATACACGCTGCGGCTTTTCCTCACAACTGCCGGTTTTCTTACAATCTTGACATTGTGTCCAAAATCGGGTTTAATAAAAGACAGGGAATGATTTCTCCCCTGGCAATCCGCCTAAACCGCTGTTTCAGCTGATGACTTCTATGTGTTTTTCGCATAGGTCGTCAGCTTTTTTTGTGGATTATCGCTGGAAAGCAGGAGAAATCAAAGGAGGAGAAGGACATGTTGACCAGTCTTGCATTGTTGTTTTTAGTGGGAATTTTGTTCAGCCAGATCCTGGAGCAGCTGCGGCTGCCAGGGTTACTGGGAATGATTTTAACCGGAATTTTATTAGGCCCGTATGGCTTAAACTGGTTATCTGACAGCTTGATGAATATAGCGGCGGAGCTGCGGCAGCTGGCGTTGGTGCTGATTCTTCTGCGCGCCGGACTGGCGCTGGATTTGAACGATTTAAAACGGGTGGGCCGGCCGGCGATCCTGCTTTGCTTTGTCCCGGCCGCGGTGGAAATTCTCGGTTATGTTCTGCTGGGGCCAAGACTGCTGGGGTTATCCGTGGTGGAATGCGCGGTCATGGGTGCGGTGATCGCGGCGGTTTCCCCGGCGGTGATCGTGCCGCGGATGTTGAAGCTGATGGAGGAAAAGCGCGGAACGGATCAATCCATTCCGCAGATGATCATGGCCGGCGCTTCGGCCGACGACGTGTTTGTCATCGTGTTGTTTTCCAGCTTTCTGACTTTGGCGCAAGGGGGAAAGATGACGGCCGCCTCGCTGCTTCCCGTCCCGGTTTCCATCATCACAGGCGTGCTGACCGGGGCCTTGATCGGGCTGATGCTGTGCTGGTTTTTCCGCAGCGTGCATCTGCGCGATTCCATCAAGGTGTTAATCCTGATGAGCGCGGCATTTCTGTTATTGGAAGCGGAAACGCAGCTGAAAGCGATCCTTCCGTTTTCCGGATTATTGGCGGTGATGGCGATGGGGATCGCGATTTACAGCCGGTATCTCGTTTTAGCCCAACGGCTGTCGCAGAAGTTTTCACGGCTGTGGGTCGGCGCAGAAATGATGTTGTTTGTGCTGGTCGGCGCGGTCGTCAATCCTGCCTATCTGTTCAAGGCGGGCGGGCCGCTGATGCTTTTGATCTTGACGGCGCTGCTCTGCCGGATGGCGGCCGTGGCGGTCTGTCTGATCAAAACTCCGTTAACCCGGAAAGAACGGCTTTTCTGCATGATCGCCTATTCTCCGAAAGCGACCGTCCAGGCTGCGATCGGCGCGGTTCCGCTGAGCCTGGGCTTGGCCTGCGGCGAGCTTGTCTTAAGCGCGGCGGTGATGGCAATTCTGATCACAGCGCCGTTGGGCGCGCTGGGGATCGATCTGACTTACCGGCAATGGCTGAAAAAAGCAGAGCCGTTGCCCGCTGAGGCAGAATCTTGAATTGATATCGAAGACGAACGAAGAATGTTCGTCTTTTTTGTGTGTAAAATTTTTTACAGAGGAACTTTGTATTCTTGAAATTCAGCTCGTTGAGCGGAATCCGGAATCTGGTTTTTCCTCTTCATCGCGCTTATCCCGGCACGTTCAAATTCATTGTTTTCCGGCATTTTCACGGAAAATTCAAAGAGCACTCCCGATCGCATTGAACGCGATGATTTCACAGAAGCGCCTGGTTGGGCATGTTTCTTTCCTTTCTGATTTTATCGGTCTTTTTTCTGATGTCAGCGGTTTCATTCTGCGCTTGCATGCGCTGGAAGATTATGCCACAATTATCTTATAGGGAGGATGAAACATCATGAATGAACAGGAAATCCGTGAACAGATCTGCGACGTTTGTCACAAAATGTGGCAGCAGGGCTGGGTTGCGGCCAACGACGGCAATGTGTCCGTCAAGATCGGCGAGGATCTGTATTTAGCGACGCCGACCGGCATCTCCAAGAGCTTTATCACACCGGAAAAGCTGATTAAAATCAATGGTAAAGGCGAGGTGCTGGAAGCATTAGAAGGCTACCGGCCGAGCAGCGAAATCAAGATGCACCTGCGCTGTTATCAGGAACGTGAGGATGTCGGCGCTGTGGTTCACGCGCATCCGGCCACCGCGACCGGGTTTGCCTGCGCGCATGTGCCGATGGATGATTACGCGATGATTGAATCGGTCATTGCGATCGGCTCGGTTCCGATCGCGCCGTACGGTACACCCTCGACGGATGAAGTTCCGGAAGGCATCGCGCCGTTTTTGAAGGAACACGACGTCATCTTATTGGAAAACCATGGCGCGCTGACGGTCGGCTGCGATCTGATCACCGCATATTACCGCATGGAGACGCTGGAGCTGACAGCCAAAATCATGTTGAACGCCCGGCTGTTAGGCGGGGTCAAGGACATTTCGCGGGAAAACATCGACCGGCTGGTCACGATGCGCGACACGACGTATCACGTCACCGGAAAACATCCGGGCTATAAGAAATATTCCGGGAAATAGCGATGGAACCGTGCGTACTTGCGATTGACTTAGGCGCCAGCAGCGGCCGTGTGATCGCCGCGCTGAGTGATGGAAAGACGCTGCGTTGTCATGAGATCCACCGGTTTGCCAACGAGCCGGTGGCCTGCTGCGGTTCGCTGTACTGGGACGTCTTATTCTTGTTTAATCAAATCAAAAAAGGCATTGCCCTTGCCGCACAGCGCTACGAGGTAAAATCACTGGCAATCGACACCTGGGGTGTGGATTTCGGCCTGCTGGATAAAAGCGGCAGGCTGATTGAAAATCCAGTCTGTTACCGCGATGAGCGGACCCGCGGAATCCTGGATGTGTTAAGTGAAACCATTTCGATGCCGGAGCTGTTTGCCCAGACCGGCAACACGCCGGATGAAATCAACACGCTGATGCAGCTGGCAGCCTTGAAAAACCAGCGGCCGGAAGTGCTGGAACGGGCGCATCGGCTGTTGTTCATGCCGGATCTGATCGGGTATTTCCTGACGGGAAAGCAGGCGTGCGAGTTCACGATCGCCTCGACCTCACAATGTCTCAATCCGGAGCGTACCGGCATTCATACAAAGCTGCTTGAGCGGTTAGGACTGCGGCCGGATTTATTTGCGACGCTGCGCTATCCGGGCGAGGTATTGGGAACGTTAAAACCGGAAATTGCCGCGGAGTGCGGCTGCGGAGAGATCGACGTCCTGTTGTGCGGAGCGCACGATACGGCCAGTGCGATCTACGCGCTGCCGACGGAGGAAGACCATCCGTTATTCTTAAGCTGCGGGACCTGGGCGATCACGGGTCAGATTCTCGATCAGCCGGTGATTACCGAAGCCAGCGCCCGGCTGGGCGTTTCCAACGAAGGCAGCCCCGGCGGCAAGACCCGGCTGGTGCGCAACCTGACCGGGCTGTGGATCATCCAGCAATGCAAGGCCGAGCTGGAACGCCAGGGAACGATCCTGACCTACGATGAAATTGAAGCGATGATGGACCCAGCTCAGAGCTACGGCGGCCTGATCGATACCCAGGCTCCGACCTTCCGCGAGTTCGGCCAGACGATTGAACGGATTCACAGCTATCTGAAAGCGACCGGCCAGCCGCTGCCGCAGACGCATGGCGAGCTGTTCTGGTGCGTTTACCAGAGCCTGGCCGCGCAGATGAAGCTGGCGTTCGACGAGCTGGAAGCCCTGACAGGACAGCCTTCAGACACGCTGTATATGGTTGGAGGCGGCTGTCAGTCCGCCACGCTGCGCCAGAAGATCGCCGACGCTACCGGAAAGCGCGTCATTGCCGGACCGGTCGAGGCCACGGCGCTGGGCAACATCGCCGTGCAGCTGATTGCGGAAGGTTTGGCAACGGATCATGCGCAGATCACCGCGCTGATTCAGAACAGTGAGAAAATCATGACGGCTGTTCCGCAGACCTCCATGACTTCCCAAATCGTCCGACTGAAACAATTGAAAACTCAGGCGTTGGATTACGAAGTTGCCTGATCAGAACTACCTATTAAAATAGGAAATAAGAAAACAGAAAAAGGAGAACAAACAGAGATGGAATTAAGCAAATGCAAGATTGGAATCCGTCCGACCATTGACGGCCGCTGGGGCGGCATCCGCGAAGGTCTCGAAGAACAGACGATGGGCATGGCCAAAGCCGCTAAAGCTTTGATTGAAGCCAACCTGACGTATTCCGACGGCACGCCGGTGCAGGTCGTGATCGCTGACTCAACGATCGGCGGCGGCCGGGAAGCGGCGCTGTGCGCGGATAAGTTCGGCCGTGAAAACGTCTGCGGCACCCTGTCCGTTACGCCGTGCTGGTGCTACGGTTCAGAAACAATGGACCTCGATCCGACAACCGTCAAGGCCGTCTGGGGCTTCAATGGCACCGAACGGCCGGGCGCGGTGTATCTGGCGGCGGTCATGGCGGCCCATGCCCAGAAGGGACTGCCGGCCTTCTCCATTTATGGTCATGACGTGCAGGATGCCGACGACCGTTCGATTCCGGCCGACGTTCAGGAAAAGATTCTGCGCTTCGCCCGCTGCGCCATTGCGGTCGGCGAAATGCGCAACAAAGCTTATGTCAACATCGGTGCGATTGCGATGGGCATCATGGGCAGCTGCTGCGACCCGGATTTCTTCCAGAAGTATTTAGGCATCCGTGCGGAATGGGTGGATATGTCCGAAATCATCCGCCGCGTCAATCTGGAAATCTACGATCATGAAGAATACGAACGGGCTTACGCCTGGGTTAAGGCCAACTGTCCGGAAGGCTTCGATAAGAACGCCAAGCCGTACAGCGCCGAGGATAAGGAAAAGCAGTGGCAGTTCGTCACGAAGATGACAATGATCATCCGCGACATCATGCTGGGCAACGACAAGCTGAACGCCATCGGCCGGCATGAGGAAGCGATCGGCCGCAACGCGATCGCGGGCGGCTTCCAGGGCCAGCGCATGTGGACCGACTACATGCCGAACGGCGACTTTGCCGAAGCGATTACCAATTCCTCGTTCAACTGGAATGGTAAGAAAGAACCACTGGTACTGGCTACCGAAAACGATACGCTCAACGGCGTCGCAATGTTGTTTGAAAAGCTGCTGAACCACCGCGCTTCCATCTTCGCAGACGTACGCACCTACTGGAGTCCGGAAGCGGTTGAACGGGTTGTCGGACGCAAACCGGAAGGCCGGGCGGCCAACGGCTTTATCCATCTGATCAACTCCGGTGCGGCGGCGCTGGACGCCACCGGCTGCGCGAAAGATGAAAACGGCCAGGGCGTCATGAAAACCTGGTGGGAAATGACCGACGCGGACATCGACGCGTGTCTGAAAGCGACCGACTGGTGTCCGGCGGATCTCGGCTACTTCCGCGGCGGCGGCTTCTCCTCCCATTTCCGCACCCACGCGGAAATGCCGGTCACGATGGTCCGGATGAATCTGGTTCAGGGCATCGGCCCGGTCATGCAGATCGCCGAGGGCTGGACGGTCGTTCTGGACGATGAAATGCACAAGATTCTCGATCAGCGCACCGATCCGACGTGGCCGACAACCTGGTTCGTTCCGCGCTTAGACGAAGCCAATCCGGCGTTTAAGGACGTTTATTCCGTCATGGCCAACTGGGGCGCCAACCACGGCACCTTCACTTATGGTCATATCGGCAAGGATCTGATCACACTGGCAAGCATGCTGCGGATTCCGGTTTCGATGCACAATCTGAGCGACGACGATCTGTTCCGTCCACACAGCTGGGCGGCTTTCGGAACAAAGGATCTGGAAGGCGCTGACTACCGAGCCTGCGCGGCTTACGGTCCGCTGTATAAATAACTACAACCTTTCTTATATCCAATAACGTTCAAAGACAATTAAAGATACAACTAAATAAAGGGGCTGTGACAAATCAGGAAAATAAGAAGAAGCGATAAGCTCACAGCCA
>NZ_QRUP01000031.1:0-34423 GCF_003459085.1 Holdemania filiformis
CTAATATTGCGGTTTTTTTGAAAAAGCCTTGTTTATTTTGATGAAATTTGACAATTTTAGTTAAAAATTGAGAAAAATGATGTAACAATTTTCAAAACTAACGTTTTAATAGAAAACTCCTCCTTTCATTTATCGGAAAAACAAAAAAGCGGCTCCATCCAAGTCCGGTCTTCCCTTCTTACGCAAGAAGCCGGTCTCATTCGATGAAGCTGCTTTTTATAGTATTGAATTTTTCAGTTCAAGTCTATCCGGTCCGGTAATCCGCTTACGCGGCGGCGGAGTCTTTTTCGTAAGCCTGCGCCATCCGGGCCAGACTTTCTTCCAGTAAAGACGTCGGACAAGCCAGGTTGATCCGCTCAAAGCCGCTGCCTTCCTCACCGAACAAATAACCTTCGTCCAAGAACAACAGCGCTTTCTTTGTCATGAATTCTTCCTGTTCGTTTTGATCCGCGAAATAAGCCCGCAGATCCACCCATAACAAGTATGTTCCTTCCAGCGGAGATACAATCGCCTTCGGGAAATGGCTGGCAAAGAACTCAACGGCCGTTTTGCGGTTGGTTTCCAACAAGTCTAACAACTCATCCAGCCAGCCCTCGCAATGACGATAAGCCAGCGTTGCCGCTTCATAGGCCATGATATTCAGATGACCGTTGATATAACTGCTCATCGTGGCCTTATAGGCTGCGCGCAGTTCAGCGTTGGGAATGACGATATTCGAGCACTGCATCCCCGCCAGATTGAAGGTCTTCGATACCGACGTACAGACGATCATGCGGTCGCTCAATTCCGGTGATAACGAAGCGAAGACGGTATGTTCATGACCCGGCAGAATCAGATCGAAATGAATCTCATCGGAAACGATCAGAACGTCATGTTTCAGACACAATTCACCGACCCGCGTCAGCTCGGTCTTCGTCCAGACGCGGCCGATCGGATTATGCGGACTGCAGAAGATCAACATTTTCACTTCCGGATCGGCCAGCTTGGCTTCCAGATCGTCAAAATTGATCGAATATACGCCCTCCTGATTGATCAGACTGCTGGTCACGGTCGTGCAGCCGCAGGCTTCAATCGTCTTTTTAAACGGATAGTAGACCGGCGTGAGGATCGCAATCTTTTCACCCGGTTTTACAAACGCGCGGACGGCGACGTTGATGGCCGTGACGACGCCCGGAAGCAGAACCAGCCAATCCTTTTCGATTGTCCAATGATGGCGGCGCTGCATCCAGTTCACCGTTTCCGTGTAGTAATCCTCACCAGCGTCGGTATAGCCTAAGATCCGGTGATCGAGAAACTGTTTCAGACCTTCGGTGATCTCCGGCGGATTCATTAACTCCATATCCGCAACGGATAACGGAACGATTCCCTCCGGCACTTCCGGATTTTGCTTGCGCATCCCTTTCCACTTGCTGGAATTCTGGGACTGTCGGTTGATTCGAGTTGTGAAATCATAGCTCATACTCATTACCCCCACTTTCTGACTTCAGCTTACAGCCAGGACTTGAAACGCAGAACTTACTTCCGGATATAACCGCTCTTGATGCAGGCTTCTCTGACCGCTTTGGAAACAGCCGGGACAACGCGGGAATCAAACGGTGATGGAATAATGTATTCTTCCGTCAGCTCTTCCGCCGGAATCAGATCGGCGATCGCCTGAGCGGCCGCAATCTTGACGTCCTCGGTAATCCGGGTCGCTTTCGCGTCCAAGGCCCCGCGGAAAATGCTTGGGAAGGCTAACAGGTTGTTGACCTGGTTCGGGAAATCAGAACGGCCGGTCGCGGCGATCAGCGCTCCGCCCTTTTTCGCTTCATAGTAATCAATTTCCGGTGTCGGATTCGCTAACGCGACGATGAAGCAATCCTTGTTCATCGTGGCGATGTCCTCTTTTGTCAACAGGTTGCCCTTGGAAACGCCGATGAACACATCCGCGCCGACTAACGCCGCCTTTAAGTCCGCCGGGCTTTCGCCGTGCAGATTGGTGAATTCGAGCAGTTCCTGCTTCAGCGGGTTGTAGCTGTCCTTCTTATCCGGATGCAGAACACCCTTGGAATCGAACGCCAGGATGTTCTTGAAACCGTAATTATACATCATTTTGATAATCGAGCTGCCGGCTGCGCCGACACCGTTGACGATGACCTTCATGTCTTCCGGCTTTCTGCCTGTTAACCGCAGACCGTTGATCAGTGCTGCCAGCACGACAATCGCCGTGCCGTGCTGATCATCATGGAAAACCGGGATGTTCAGTTCTTCAATCAGACGCCGTTCGATCTCCACGCAGCGCGGAGCGCTGATGTCTTCCAGATTGATCGCGCCCAGACCCGGGGAAATCAGCTTGCAGACCTTGATGATCTCTTCCGGGTCCTTGGAATCGACGCAGATTGGGAACGCGTCCAGCCCGGCGAAGCGGTGCATCAATAACGCCTTGCCTTCCATGACCGGCAGACCGGCGACCGCGCCGATATCGCCTAAGCCCAGCACCGCGGTACCGTCGGTGACGACCGCGACAGTGTTGCCTTTGCCGGTATAGCGATAGGCATTTTCCGGATCCTTGTTGATTTCCAGACACGGCTGAGCAACGCCCGGCGTGTAGGCCAGCGTCAGATCTTCCGGCGTTTCGCAGGGAACTTTCGGTTCGATCGATAATTTGCCATGGTGCAGTTCGTGCAGTTTCAGTGCGTCTTCATAAACAGTCATTGTGTTATCCCTCCACTTTTTCTTTCTTCTTATTCTTGGCTAAACGTTTCTTGCCCGGAATGCCCGGCTTGGTCATTTCCTGAACATCCATGATGATTTCCAGGTCATGTTCAGTGATCAGTCCGCTTTCCAGCAGCACCTCGCGCAGCGTGCGGTTTTCGATCAGCGCCTGCTTGGCGATCCGGCTGGCATTGGCGTAGCCGATATGCGGGGCAAAGGCCGTGATCGGGGAAACCGAGCGTTCGACGAAGAACAGGCAGTTTTCCTTATTCGCCTTGATGCCGTCGATCGCATTCAGACGCAGCGTATGGCAGGCGTTAGCCATAATCTCAATCGACTCGAACAGATTCTTAAACAGTACCGGCTCGAAGACGTTCAGCTCCAGCTGTCCGGCTTCCGCCGCCTTGGCGATCGTCACATCGTTGCCGATGACGTTGAAGCAGGCCTGGTTGCAGACCTCAGCGATGACCGGATTGACCTTGCCCGGCATGATCGAGCTGCCCGGCTGCCGGTCCGGCAGCTTGATTTCCGCTAAGCCGGCTTTCGGCCCGGAGGCCATCATCCGCAAATCGTTGCACATCTTGGACAGATTGACCGCCAGCACCTTCAGCGCGCCGGAGGCAAACGCCAGCGTATCGCAGTTGCGGGTGCCGTCGACCAGATCCTTGGCGGAGCTGAGCGTGATCCCACTGATTTCTGAAAGCACCGGCACGATCATCTTCTTGTATTTTTCATCGGCATTCAAGCCTGTGCCGACAGCCGTCGCGCCCATGTTGACGGCCTTCAGATCATTGAAGGCGACGCGGATCCGCTTGATATCGCGGCCGACCATCGTCGCATAAGCGTGAAATTCCTGGCCTAAACGAATTGGAACAGCGTCCTGCAGGTGCGTCCGGCCCATCTTGATCACACCGTCGAATTCCTTCGCTTTTTTAAGCAGGGAATGCTGCAGCTCGGTCAATTCGTTTAACAGCACCTCGACCAAAGCCAGCGCCGTCAAACGTCCGGCGGTCGGGAAGACGTCGTTGGTCGACTGACCGAAGTTGATGTGATCGTTCGGATGGATATAATCATAGACGCCGATCTCGCGGCCGGCCAGCTGCGCGGCCCGGTTGGCGATGACTTCGTTGGCGTTCATGTTGAACGACGTGCCGGCCCCGCCCTGGATGCAGTCGGTGATAAACCACGAATCCAGCTTACCGGAGATGACCTCGTCGCAGGCCTCCGTGATGTATTTCAGGCGTTCGTCATCCAGGAATCCGCACTGGTTGTTGCAGTAAGCGCTGGCTTTTTTAACCTTGCCGATCGAGCGGATCATCTGCGTATGCATCCGCCGCCCGGTGATCTGGAAATTGGTCATGGCCCGCTGTGTCTGCGCGCCGTAGAGGGCCTCCTTCGGGACTTCGATTTCGCCCAGTGAATCATGTTCCCACCGGAACTGTTCCGGGGTTTGTTCTGTTGCGTTCATGCTTTTTGTGAATTCTCCTTTTCTTCTTGCCACTCATCTTCTGTGAACACCCGGACGCCGTTGCGGATGAACAGTTCGGCTGTCAAACCGTGACCTTCCGTCAGCGTGCGGGTAAAACTTCCATCATAAATCAAGCCTTTGCCGCAGGAGGGACTTTTGGCTTTCAGCACCGCCAGCGTGATGTGATGTTCCTGAATCAGTGCCAGCGCGGCTTCCGCACCCTTGCGGTACTCAGCAGTGCAGTCCTTACCGGACTGCGTGCAGATCTGACAGCCCTGGCGTTCGCACGGATCGCGCGGGATGCCCAGTCCGCCCAGCACTTCCGGACAGATTGGCACGGCTTCCCCGCGTTCAACCATTGCCTTCAGCGCTTGCACAGTATTGGCCTTGCCGTCATAGCGGCAGGCTCTTCCCGCCAGGCAGGCGCTGACGGCGATCATTCAAAATCCTCAGCGTACAGATCGTTTCCCTGACTGTCGAAACAGACGAAAACCGGGAAATCCTCGACCTCCAGCCGCCGGATCGCTTCGCTTTGTAAATCCTCAAACGCGATCGTTTCGGCTTTTTTCACGCGCAGGCCCAACAACGCGCCGGCTCCCCCGACTGCGGCGAAATAGACCGCCTGATTGCGGATGATCGCCTGCTTGACCGCATCGCTGCGCTTGCCCTTGCCGATCATGCCGGCCAGGCCTAAATCCAGCAGCTGCGGAGTATAGACGTCCATGCGCGTCGCCGTGGTCGGACCGGCGCTGCCGAAGATCATCCCCGGAGGCGTCTGGGTGGGTCCGACATAGTAAATCATCTGATCCTTCAGATCAAACGGCAGCGGCGCTCCGGCGTCAAGCAGCTCCTTCATCCGCTTGTGCGCCGCATCCCGCGCCGTGTAGATTACACCGCTTAACAGCACCTGTTCCCCTGCGCGCAGGGACCGGCGGTCTTCCATCGTTAACGGCAGTTGAATTTTCTTCATTACAGCACCACCTTTTTATGCCGGGTTACATGGCAGTTGATGTTGACCGCCACCGGCATGCCCGCGATGTGCGTCGGGAACCATTCGATGTTGACCTTCAGCGCTGTCGTACGGCCCTTCAGCCCCATCGGCCCGATGTTGAGCTGGTTGATCTGTTCGAGGCATTCCCGTTCCAGCTGGCGGTATTGTTCATTCTCATTCTCGCTGTCCAAAGGCCGGACTAACGCACGCTTAGCCAGGTAGGCGGCATAATCCATCGTCCCGCCGACACCGACGCCGACGACCATCGGCGGACAGGCGTTCGGACCGGCCAGCTTGACGGTTTCCAGGATGAAATCCCGGACGCCTTCGACGCCCTCGGCCGGCTTGCACATTTTGATGCGCGAGCAGTTCTCCGAGCCGAAGCCCTTCGCCGCACATTCGATCACGACCTGATCGCCTTCCACGATTTCCGTGTAGATCACCGCCGGAGTGTTGGTCAGCGTATTCTTCCGCTCAAACACCGGATCGCTGACCACGGAATTGCGCAGGTAGCTTCCCTGATAGGCTTCCTCTACGCCCTTGTTGACCGCGTCCTTTAACGATCCCCCGGTAAAGTGAACATCCTGGCCGATCGTCAGCCAGACGACCGCCATCCCGGTATCCTGGCAGATCGGCAGCCGTTTCGTCCTGGCCAGCTCAGCGTTTTCCATTAACAGCGCCAGCGCCTGTTTGGCCCTGGGTTTGTCTTCCTTTTCGGCATAGGTGACCAGTTTCGCCATCACGTCGTCAGGATATTCAAAGGCGATGCCGCTGCAGCAGTCCCTTACGATTTCCTGTATTTCTTTGACTTCAATTTCTCGCATACTCCTAAGCCCTTTCTGTTTGTTATTGTAACACAAACAATAAGGGGAATGAACTGCTTAATCCGCGCATTCCAGGATGTTCCTTGACAAGATGTAAATTCTTTCAATAAGGAACGCACCGCTGTTGAAATCACTTTCAGAAACATCATTTCACTGCCATTTTCAAAGCTTCCGGAATACAATAGAAATTGAGGTGAAACCATGAAAAGAATTGAGATTGAAAAGCTGGATCGGAATCTGATTTCCCTGATCCATAACGATTGGGCCGTACTGACCGTTCCGGATGAGGGCAAGGTCAACGGCATGACTGTCAACTGGGTTCAGATGGGCTGGTTGTGGAACAAAGCGGTAGTCACCGTGTATGTCCGGCCGCAGCGTCACACCTACCCCCTGATCGAACGGGAAAACTGCTTCTCGCTGGCGTTCTTCGACAACGATCAACGGGAAAAGCTGGCCTATCTGGGCAAGGCCAGCGGCAAAGACGTGGATAAGCTGGCGCATGTCGGCTATACGACAACCCTGCTCGATGGAGCGCCGTGCATCGATCAGGCGCGTCTGGTGCTGGTGCTGAAGAAGTTAGCGACGATGGAGATCAGCGACGCTGAGTTTATCGACAAAACTGTGGAGAACGCAAGTTATCCCAACCGCGATTACCACAAGGCTTATACCTGTGAGATTCTCGCCGCTTATCTAAACGAGGCGTAATCTCCAAACTTGAACAGAGCTGATTCCATTGGGAACGGATCAGAAAAAGAGCTGCGAACGTCAGACTTATTCCTGTCTGAATGATCACAGCTCTTTATTGGTTTCTAAACCAGGTTCGAATATAGATTTTAATACCGAAACAGACAGACCTGGCCCTTTCAAAAAGGAAGGCTCAGAATTGTAAAACATATAGATTCCCGAATCTCGCCAGCCTCGATGGAACGGATTGATGAGGAAGCCGGTCTCCTCTGCACGCCGATCCCAGCTTCAACCTAACAATGCCATTGAATCTTTGCCGGGCAGGGTTCATCCGTGATGGACTGGGCTGAAAGCGAGGCATGGGCATCCTGCCAGAGTTGGCGGGTCAGCTCCTCCATTTCAGATGTGGACAAATCCAGCCCCCGGTCATAAACTACCGCAGCGGCGGCATAAAACAGAAATCCCAGCGCATTGGTCGGCGTTGTCAGCGTACCGCAGGCTGCGGCAATCGCGCGGGCCGCGGCCTGGGCAACCGGATCCGCTGTTTCCCGGGCGATCTGACCAGCTTCCTTGATCCACGGTTTCCCTGTTTTTCCCGGCTGATGGAGTTGAACCACCTGCTGACAGGCCTGAACCAGCGCGTCCAGCCGGCGCTCCCCGCCGGCTTTTTTCTTATAGACCGGCAAGATCCTGCTTTCGACATAACCCAGCGCCCAGCGAGCCAGCGTGGTTTCACTCTGAGTCTCGATCAGCCGCATCATCGCGATACATTCCAGCGAATCAACATCGCCCAGCATTTTTCGTAATTTTGCCATCTTTCGCGTTTCCTTTCTTCTTCAGATTAAAATGCCTTCGCAGTGATCCAGCTCATGCTGAATCACCTGCGCTGTGAACCCATTGAACGTCCGCTGCTTGATCCGGCCTTGTTCATCCTGATAACGCAGCTGCAGCTTTTCAAAGCGCTGCGCCCGGCGCGTTCCCGGCAGTGATAAACAGCCTTCCTCTGCCGTATATTTTCTCCCTTCAGCCTTGATGATCTGCGGATTGATCAGCACCAGCGGCTGATCCGCAACAAAGACCGCGATCACCCGGACAGACTGACCGATCATGTTCGCGGCCATTCCGGCGCAGTGATCCGCATGGGCCCTCAGCGTGTCCTTCAGATCTGCCGCAATGGTCAGATCTTCCATCGTTGCCTCCCGGCTGGGGCGGCTGAGCAGAATCGGATCGGTTACTATTTCCCGAATCATAAAATTATTCCCTCTTCCTTTTCAATGTTTGTTTTCTCCTGAGCTGGTTTCTTCAGATTCCGTTTCAGGATAATATCATGGCGCTGTGCCGCTGCCTGCAGCTGATTTACCGCCGCGGCGGATTTTTCCTTTACTGGCATTGCCGGATCCAATGTCCGCAAGCCCGTCATAACCGTTTCCAGCTCCGCCAAAGGAAGCAGCGTCACGGCCAGACAATAAAAGCTTTTGCGGCGGCCTTCGTTATAATCTTCCAGCAATTCCGCCAGGATCGCCAGTTTCTGTTCCATTTGTGCTTCAAAGGCGGCAGGCCCGGTCCTTTTCAGCTGATCCAGATCCTTCAGCCGGTGACGGCAGGTCACAAACGAAACAGTGTCCTCGGTAACGGCCATCCGCTTACAGGGATAGTGTTCACATTGGCTGCAATATTCAATCCCGCCCTGTTCTGCGGCGCATTTCAAAAGCTTGCAGCGGGGTCTGTCCGGCGCTCCGCAGCCGGGACAATGACCGCCCAGATACAGCGTGCAGCAGCCGCAGGCCAGACCGCACAGCGAGAATTTCGTATAGGCACGCAAACCTTCATTTTTTATCGTCATTTTCTTCCTTCCCCTCCTTTACCGGAGTCGCCATTGATATTTTGCCATATCCACGCAGCCGTTGGACTTAAATTCAACGCCTTCCGCTTCCAGCAGAGATCGTTGTTCATCCCATCCCGGCGCCGTGCGGCCCTGGCTGTTGACCACACGGTGGCACGGATAATCGCCATAGAACTCAGAATGCGAACAGGCTTTGCCGACATGCCGGCCATGGCGGGGATAGCCCGCCAGTTCAGCGATCTGGCCGTAGCTGGCGACCTGACCGCAGGGAATCTCGCTGATCACCGCCAGCACCAACGCTTCAAACTCTTCATTCATCGCCGTTCTCCTTTTCAGTCTGTTCAATTAAATGTTTCCAGCCGCGGATCGCTTCCGATTCAAATTTATCGCGATGGTAGATCATCCAGTTCTGATTTTCCAATTCGATTCCTTCGATCTTCACTTCCGTCAACTCGCCGGATGCCAGCTGCGGACGAACCATCTGCTCGGGTAGTAACGCGATCCCCAAGCCGGCCAGCGCCGCTTGTTTCAGCACCTGAGAATTGACGCTCTCCCAGGCCGGCTTGACCTGGATCTGACGCAGCCGCAGCGCGCTGTCCAGACTGTCGCGAATGGCGCTGCCCTGCTCGCGCAATAACCAGGCCTGCTCCGCCAGCTGATCGAGCTTTAGTATTTTATGCTTAGCTACCGGCCAATCCGGGCGACAGACAAACGTCAGCCGATAGCGGGAAAACGGCAGCTTCACAAGACACTCCTCCTCGCACACGCCTTCGGTAAAGCCCAGATCCACCTCGTTCACCAATACTTTCCTGACAATTTCCTTGGCCCGGTCGACCTGAACCCGCACCGGCGTCTTCGGGTACAGATCGTGAAACCGCGCGACCAGGGACGGCAGCCACATGTTTGCGATCGTGATGCTCGAGCCGATCCGCAGCGGCGCCTGTTTTTCAAAATCCGCTGTGTTTTGTTCCAGATCTTCAATCGCTTCCAGGATCGGAACCAGCTTATGATACAGCTGCAGACCGCGTTCGTTCACGGCGCAGTGCCGGCCGATCCGGTCTAAGAGCGTGTAGCCCAGCTGCTGCTCCAATTCTGTTACGACATGCGAGACCGCCGGCTGGCTCATGTATAAGACCTGTGCCGCCCGGGTAAGACTCCCCTGCTCCACCACAGCCCGAAATACTTTCCACTGTCGGATTGTCATCCGAATCCCTCCCTTCGCAGCGAGCCTCTGCCGATTCGCCGCTGTCCTTCATCCATAACTAAATAGTAATGGAAAACATAGATTTTTGCAATTTTACTTCTGCCTTTATTTTATGGATAATAGACGGGAAGGGGGAAAGTCAATGAAATCATGGAAAACCGGAATCTGGCTTTTCGGTGTTAATTTGTATATCAGTACGTTTACGTTTGGAGGCGGATACATCGTTATTCCGATGATCCGCAAAATTTTTGTCCAGCAGAAACAGCTTTTCACGGAGTCTGAGC
Organism: Holdemania filiformis; assembly: GCF_003459085.1. Lineage (NCBI taxonomy): Bacteria > Bacillati > Bacillota > Erysipelotrichia > Erysipelotrichales > Erysipelotrichaceae > Holdemania > Holdemania filiformis. The sequence continues at coordinate 9,993 of NZ_QRUP01000031.1, forward strand.
TGCTGGAAATGGCGGCAATCGCCCAGTCCTCGCCCGGCGCGATCGCGGTGAATCTATCGGTTCTGGCCGGACGGCGGACTTTAGGCTTAGCCGGCGCTTTGATCAGCGCCGTCGGCGCAGTGCTGCCTTCATTTATCATCCTGGCTCTGATTTCTTCCTGTTATGATGCTTTCCGCACTCAGCCGGTCATCAACGCCTGCCTGAAAGGTATGGAAGCCGGGGTAGCAGCATTGATCGTTCAGCTGGTCTATGAGATGAGCGCGGCGATCTTGAAGCAGAAGCAAACGCTTCACAGCTTGATTTTACCCGTCACTTTTTTCTGCGGTTTTATCCTGGAAATTCCGGCGATGACGCTGCTTTTGTTTTGGGCAGGATTGTCGTTACTCCTGAGCTTCCTTGATTATCGGAGGGCCCGGGCATGAATCTGATTCTGGAATTGTTTTTTACATTTTTGAAGATCGGTTTATTCAGCATCGGTGGCGGCTACGCGACGCTGCCCTTGATCCAGCAGCAGGCAGTCGTTGTCCATCCGTGGCTGACGCTGCAGGAATTCACCGATATCATCACGCTGTCGCAGATGACGCCGGGTCCGCTGGCAGTCAACACCTCGACGTTTGTCGGGATGCGGTTAGCGGGACTGGCCGGGGCGATTGCGGCAACCGGAGGCTGCGTATTGTGCGGGATTCTGATCAGCCTGGGCCTGCAGCGCTTCTTCCGCCGCAACGGCGATCAGAAAGCTGTCCTGCATCTGTTGGAAACGTTGAAATCCGCTTCCGTCGGTTTAATCGCGGCTTCCGCCGCAACGATCGTCTTGATCGCCTTGTTCGGCGTTTCCTCCTGGAAGCAGCCGCTGCAATTCAACGGCACGGCGCTGATTCTGTTCGCGTTGTCGCTGGCGGCAATCGTCAAAGGAAAACTGGGGCCGGTGCCGCTCCTGATCCTCAGCGCGCTGGCGGGGTGTTTCTTTTATCTTTAGTCCCCCTGATTGAGCAGTCTTCCTTTTTTAGGAAATCTTTAGTTCCCAAATTGAACCAAATCAGGTAGAATAAAAACGCAAAGCTCCAGATTAAAATCAGGGAAATTCTACATCTGGGGCTAAGGAGGAAAACTATGAAAAAACTTGCTGCTGCCTTACTCACGATCGCCTTGCTTCTCACAACCGGCTGTTCCGGGAATACGAACAAGGAAACCGGCAACGTCATCGCCCGGCACTCCGAAGATGAAGACGGTCTCTACTATGGCAAACAGGGTGATACGATGCGCAACGAATTCTTTGATTTCATCGTTGAAGACGTTAAGCTGACCGACAGCTTCGGCGGATATACCGCAAAAGAAGGAATGCGCTTGTTATGCGTAACCGTCAAAGAAGTCAATACCTTCGGCGAAGCGCTGCCGATGTTTGATCAGGATTTCGTGCTGACCTGGGAATCGACTGAAGAGTTGTTTTATCCGTTAGTCAATCTCGATGATAAGTCGGTCATGCCGGAAGAATTCGAGCTGGCAAAAGGCAAGTCCGCAACGTATAAGCTTGTCTTTGAAGTTCCGGCTGAAGAACCGGAGTTCCTGTTGATCTACCTGGAAGAATTCGACAATGATGAAACCGGCGATATGTTCGTCGTCACGCTGACGCCGGACGCTCAGTAACCGTTCGTTTCCGATTGCACAGGCAAAAATGACGAAAGACGGACCCCTCACAGATCCGTTTTTTTACAAATCGTTTCAAATCAGGCAGAATCTCGTAAACCTCAATCCTGCACCCAGGGGAGCGTCGATGATTCTGCTTTTTTACTTTTCCCCCTGTATTAAAGCGATCTTGCTTTCTAACGCTTGCACTCAGCGGGATCAAAAGGAAGGCAGACGCCTGAATCCCGGCGCTTTGATAAAAATCCCGGATCTGACGGCTTCGGGCTGAGAGCCTCCAGCCCTGACAACCCCTGGCTTTCGGGACAAACATGCGGCTTGCATTCGCCGCTTCATCCCGATACAATGAGGATAACAAGAATAAAAAGGAGAATGATGCATGAAACCGAAAATTGAAATTTGCTGCGGAAGCGCGCAGGATTGCCAGGCAGCGCAGCGTGGGGGTGCGGATCGGATCGAACTGAACTCCGCCCTAGCGTTAGGCGGTCTGACGCCGACGCTGGCGAATCTGATCGAGGCGAAAAAGACCGTGACATTGCCGATCATCACCATGGTTCGCAGCCGGGGCGCGGGCTTCTGTATGACCGACGCGGAATTTGAAATTTTATTTGCCGATGCGGAACTGCTGCTGAAGCATGGGGCAGACGGGCTGGCATTCGGTGCGCTCAACGCCGATCATACCCTCAATGCCGCGCAGACCCGGGCCATGATTGAGCTTGCTCATCGCTACGGCCGGGAATTTGTTTTCCACCGCGCGTTTGACTGCGCTGCCGATTTCGATACGGCGATCAGCCAGCTGATCGACTGGAAAGCAGACCGGGTGCTGACCAGCGGCGGGGAAGCCAAAGCGGAACACGGCATCGAAACGCTGGCGCGCCTGCAGCGAAAATACGGCGGACACATTGAAATTCTGGCAGGCAGCGGTGTCAACGCCTCCAACGCCCGGCTTTTGTTAGAACAAACCGGCGTTCATCAGCTTCACTCCTCCTGCAAAGACTGGCTGACCGATCCGACAACCATCGGTCATCATGTCACTTACGCCTTTGCGCCGGCGCCGCACGAGCTGGATTACGACGTTGTCAGCGAACAGAAAGTCCGCGAGCTGACGGCCGCCGTCGGAACCTGCGCATAAATTCAGCCTGGTTTGAAACGGACTCCGCCCGATGCTAAGCTCTCTTAAACAAACAAAACCGATTCTTTATCCCTGCGTTAAGCAAGGTCAGGAATCGGTTTTTTTCTTTTTTCGGGAAGGCTCCGGATGTTTTTTTACTTCCACTTCCGGGACAGGTTCAACCCAGGCTTCTTTTTCCTCATTGACCAGCCCTGCCGTTTCCAAAGATGTCAATTCAGTCAGCTTCGGCCACAGCCGGTCCTGCCGCGCCAGCTCTTTCGCCAGCATCCGGATCACACGCTGATGTCCTGATGAGCATTGATGAAAGCAGGTCAGCAGCTCGACGTCTTTATTCTGCAGCACGATGTCCTGGCTTTTCCGCACATGCCCATGATAATCCAGCAGATAATTAAAATCGACGCCGAAAATTTCAGCCATCCCGAACAGGGTATTGATATCCGGCTCCGCGGCATTGTTCTCATACCGCGAAATTGCCCCGTCGCTCAGGCATAAGTCCTGCCCTAAAGCTTCCTGGCTGATTCCGCGTTCTTCCCGCAGCAGTCGCAGATTTTCGCCTAACGAGAGTTTCGCTTTCATCCCGCTCCTCCCTTCCTTATTTTCGTATATGAATCATATCGTAAAACAACGTAAAAATTTGTCATTTCTCGGTAATAGATAATCTTTATTTTTCTCGCTGTTCGAGATATAATAAGGCGAAACGAGGAGGTGCTTATGGGAAATCCATTTCAAGTTAAACTGAGCCAGATGCTGAGCGCTGCCAATACCGATCTCCCCCGGCTGGAAGCTCTGCTTTATCTCTGCTGCAGCCATGCCTCATTGCGCTGTCCGTATACTCAGAAGCCTTGCGATCAGCGGTGTATCATCCACCTCGAACAGGCCGGGGCTTTCCCGCAAGACGCGACAGCGAGGCCGGAAATTCACTGATTTTCATTCCCCTGAAGGATGTTCAGCATCCTTTTTCTTTTTACTTCGGAGCCGGGTAACGGCAAGCTTCACTTAAATTTGTGGAAAAGTGCGCGGCGGTCTTGTCAGGACAGGGGAAAAGTGTTATATTATCTTAGCAGTCACTTATCAAGAGTGCTAAAAGGAGGAAATCATTATGGCTAAAAAACAGTTTAAAGCTGAATCCAAGCGTCTTTTGGATCTGATGATTCATTCTATCTATACCAACAAGGAAATCTTTCTGCGGGAGCTGATCTCCAACGCGTCGGACGCCCTGGACAAGCGGTATTATCTGTCGCTGACGGATGAAAATCAGCGCGTCGATAAGAACGAATTGAAAATCCGGATTGACCTGGATAAGGAAAACCGCACGATCACGCTGACTGACAGCGGCATCGGCATGACTCAGGAGGAACTGGAAAGCAACCTCGGTACGATCGCTCACAGCGGTTCGCTGGAATTCAAACAAAAGCTGGAGGAAGGCACCAGCGACGTCGATATTATCGGTCAGTTCGGCGTCGGCTTCTATTCGGCGTTCATGGTTGCCCAGCGGATCATCGTTGAAACCCGCAGCGCCCAGAGCGAACAGGCTTATTCCTGGATCTCCAACGGCGAGGATGGCTACACCATCGCACCGATCATGAAAGAAGACGTCGGTACGAAAATCATTCTCGAACTGAAGCCGGAAAGTGAAGACGATAAGGTCGACGAATATCTCGATGAATACACGATCAAAAATCTGATCCGCAAGTATTCCGATTATGTCCGCTGGCCGATCGAAATGGAAGTTGAAACAACCAAGACCGTTGAAGGCAAGGATGAACCGGAAACCGTCAAGGAAATCCAGACGCTAAACTCCATGGTTCCGTTATGGAAGCGCAACAAATCGGAAATCAAAGAGGAAGAATACAACGAGTTCTACAAGAACAAATTCATGGACTGGGAAAACCCGGCCAAGGTGATGCATTATTCCGTCGAGGGCACAACTTCTTACAACGCACTGTTGTTCATTCCGGCGAAAACGCCATATAACTTCTACAGCGCTGATTATGAACCGGGCTTACAGCTCTACTGCAAGGGCGTGTTCATCATGGACAAGGCCAAGGATCTGGTGCCGGATTACTTCCGCTTCGTGCGCGGCCTGGTTGACAGCGACGATCTAAACCTGAACATCTCGCGTGAAATCCTCCAGCAGGACCGGCAGATGAAAACACTGGCCAAGAGCATTGAGAAAAAGATCAAGAACACCCTGGAAGACATGCTGAAAAACGACCGCGAGAAGTATGAAGAATTCTTCAAGAACTTCGGCCTGTCGCTGAAATTCGGCGTGTACCAGGACTATGGCATGCACAAGGATCAGCTGCAGGACCTGTTGTTATTCAAATCCACGAACAATGACGAGTACACGACGCTGGATGAATATGTTTCCCGGATGAAGGAAGGCCAGGATCAGATCTACTTCGCCAGCGGCGAGAGCATTGAACTGATCAAAAAGCTGCCGCAGATGGAAAAGCTCCAGGACAAAGGGTATGAAGTCCTGTATTTCACAGACGATGTCGACGAATTTGCCGCCAACATCATGATGGAATACAAGGAAAAGAAATTCAAATCGATCAACCAGGGCGACCTGGATCTGGACGATGAGGAAGAAAAGAAGGCCAAGGAAGAAAAGACGCAGGAAAACAAGTCGATGCTGGACAAGATGAAGGATGCACTGGGCGATAAAGTTAAAGAAGTCCGTCTGTCCTCCCGTCTGAAATCCCATCCGGTCTGCCTGGTTTCCGACGAAGGTCTGTCGATGGAAATGGAAAAGGTTCTGAATCAGATGCCGAACCAGAATGAAGTCAAGGCCGGCAAGATTCTGGAAATCAACCCGGATCATGACATTTTCACGACATTGCAGAAGATCTATGACAAACACCCGGAATTGATGGATGAATACACGGATCTGCTTTATACGCAGGCGATGCTGATCGAAGGCTACAAGATTGACGATCCGATCGCTTACGCCAATCAGGTCTGTGATCTGATGATCCGCGCCAATCAGGAATAAATCAAAAAGAAAACAGAAAAAGGAAGAACGGGGAACGGCCTTCATGGAGCCGCGCCGGGTTCTTCCTTTTCTTTTGGCTTAATTTAATGCTATAATTAAAATTATTTGAATTCAATCTTTACGCGATGAAGGAAAGGAGGAAAACAGAACATGAATCAATTGACCGAGATCAGCGCCCGGCAAATTTTAGGCTTGCTTGAGAATAGCTTTGATATGATCGATCCACGTTTAATCGGTCATGAACTGCGCACGGCTTGTTATGCCGATCAACTGTTAGCGGCTGCGGGCATGGATGATGAAAAACGGCGGGATCTGGACTGTCTTGTATTTCTCCATGATATCGGAGCGTACAAAACGGAAGAGATCGGCCGGATGATTCAGTTTGAAACCGAAACATGCTGGGATCATTCGATTTACGGTATGCTTTTCCTTTACCATTATTCGCCCTTCCCCGACCTGGCTGAGGCGGTTCTGTTTCATCACAGCCGATGGGCGGCGCTGACCGCAGTCGGCGTGGATCAAACAATTGCCCGGGCTGCCAATCTGATTCACTTCTGCGACCGGCTGGACATTTTCCTCACTTATCGTCAGGGAACAATCGCCCAGTTTCTAGAACGGATGCGCCGGCCGGAATATCATGGCGGCTATGCCCCGGAGCTGCTTGCTTTGGCTGAACGAGCTCAGCTAAAGCCGGCAGTTCCAGCGCCGGCCAATTTCCTGTTCGAGCGGGAACGGCTGGCCCCTTTCCAGCCGCGCCAGATTGAAACGCTGCTGACAATGTTAATCGTCATCATCGACTTCCGTTCCCGTCACACGGTCACGCACACGATGATCACCGCTTCGACGGCGGTACAGCTGGGACGGCGCTGCGGCGTTTCCAAGTATGAGCAACAAGCGCTCGGAATCGCGGGAATGTTCCATGACTTAGGGAAAATCGGCATTCCTCTGGAGATTTTGGAAAATCCCGGGCGTTTAACCCAGGAAGACATGGCAGTCATGAAAACGCATGTTGAAAAAACCGCTGTCATTCTTAATGGCTGGGTCAGCGAGGAAATCCGCGATCTGGCGCTGCGTCATCACGAAAAGCTGAACGGCACCGGGTATCCGGACGGATTGAGCGCCAGTCAGCTGACGCTGCCCCAGCGGATTCTGGCGGTCGCCGATATCTTCAGCGCCTTAACCGGCGAACGAAGTTATAAGCAGGCCTATACGCTGGAACGTTCGTGCCGGATCCTGGCTGAGATGCGGGATGCCGGACAGCTGGACGCGCAGGTCGTGGACGCCGTACTGAGCGATCCGCAGGGACTGGCAGACGTTAACGAACAAAATTGCCGGGATATCCTTGACAGCTATCAACGAATTCAGGCGGAAAGCCAGGCGCTTCACGATTGTCTGACTGAACAGGTTCTCGTTGAAAAACAGCTGAGTGAGTTATGGCAGCGTTTAAAAAGCGATCCGGTTTCCGACGAAAATAATGATGACATCTCAAAGACAGCGTAATCCGCGCTTCAATTCAAACCGCATTTATCGAAAAGTGAATCCCGCTTGAAGACCGGTCAGAAAATTCCGGTCTTTTTATATTTTCCTCCGCCCGGTTCTCATGAAAAAAAAGCAGGTGAACGCACCTAAGCGGTTCCCTGCCGTTATTGTGTCGATCGGCGATCTCGATTCTACTCAACTGTTCATGCTCTGGTTCATCCGCACTTTTCGCAAGCTTCGCCGGCCCTGATTCCATCAATTATTCAGCGGTGTAATCCCGGTCGAACGTGATGACCGTGTACCACTTTTTCTTCTGCAAACTCAGCTGATCGTTAATTTGTTTGCGGATATCGTCAAAACCCAGTTTGCATTCAAATGGAACGACAATGTCAAAAATCAGATTGGTATGGGTTGGGCCGCTGACCATGCGGAAATCATGGAAACTTAATTGTTCGTCAATCTGCGCCAGAATGTTCTTCATCATCTTCCGCGCTTCTTCAATTTCCTGATTATCTGTTTCAATCGGATCCATGTGAATCGTAAACATGACGTGCAGCCGCTCGTAAATTTCCTTTTCCACCTCGTCGATCGTATCGTGGATCTGAAGCAGATCATCGTGCGCGCTGACCTCGGCATGGGCGCTGCCGATCAGATTCCCCGGGCCGTAGCTGTGAATGATCAGATCGTGCAGCCCCATGATTTCCGGCCGGCTCAGCATGATATCCGAAATCTTACTGACCAGTTCTTTATCCGCAGGCTGGCCCAGCAGTTCGCTGATCGTATCTTTAATAATTCCATACCCGGAAAACAGGACGAAGATCGAAACGATCACGCCCATAATTCCATCCACCGGCCAGCTGACAAACGCCGAGAGCACCAGAGAAACGACCGTCGCCGTTGTGGCGACTACATCATTCAGGCTGTCCTGAGCTGTCGCCAGCATCACCGACGAATCAATCCGCCGGCCCAGCTTCCGGTTAAAACCGCACATCCAGAATTTCACGCCGATTGATGCCAGCAGCGAGATCAGCACGATCCAGCTGAACCGGACGGTTTCCGGGTGAATCACCTTCATCGCCGAGCTTTTCAACAGCTCGAAGCCGACGATCAGAATAACCGACGCCAGCACCAGCGACGTCAGATATTCAATTCGGCCATGTCCGAACGGGTGATCTTTATCCGCCGGTTTCGCCGCCAGCTTGTACCCCAGCAGCGTCACGACGCAGCTGGCGCTGTCCGACAAGTTATTAAACGCGTCCGACGTGATCGAGATGGAATGGGCGATCGTCCCCATTACCAGCTTCACCGCGAACAACAGCACATTGCAGGCGATTCCGGTCAGGCTGCTCAGCAAGCCGTAATTTTCCCGGACCTTCGCATCTTCGGTCTGGGCGTAATTGTTAACAAATTTTTTAATTAGAAATTCCGTCATCGAACTCACTCCCTTGAGTGATTAGTTTACCACAAAAGGTTCGGGTTAGCCCAGTCTATTTTCATTCAAAATCCAAACCTTCGCTTTCCCGGCAGCCCGCAGCCGCATCAAGCGCAGACGAACCGGAAAATAAGGCATAAACACAAGCAGCGGAAGCAAAGGAAGCGGCCAGGCTGAGCCGGCATCCGCGTACAGCGGTTCCATGACGTAGACGCGCAGTGACGAAGGCATCAAAAGAAGCAAACCGCAGAACAACACGGTCAGCGCGATCAGCCAATCCAGCGACCACCGGATTAGCCGGCGTTCACTTTTATTCATCGAAGCAACCCAGCGGTAACCCAGCATCGCGATCACAGCATTCAATCCCGTAGCCGCCTGCCATCCCAAATCGCCGGCCATCGGCTGCAAGGCCAGAATCATCCCGCCGGCCAGGCCGGTCAGCAGCGCAATTTTCCATGGCCAGCGGCGGCGGTTTTCCGATTGAAACAAAGCCAGCGCGATGGCCGTCACCCCAAGCAGAAACACCCCCGCATTGTCATATCCTGAAATCAGATATCCCATTCCCGCCAGCTGTCCGCCAGCCGCCAACATCCCTTTATCTTTGAATTCCATCTGGCATTCCTCCCTTAACGTGTCCTAATGATATCACATCCGCGATTTTTCATTGTCCGATTAATCGGACAGTGATACAATATTTTTTAGAATTTGAAATAAGGGGGATTACCGTGGCTAATCAGCGTATGCAGAAACAAAAGCTGCTGGAAATTCTGCGTTTGCTTCAACAGGAAGCGGACAACGAGCATCCGCTCAAATGCAGTGAAATCATCGCCCGGCTCAGTCAGAAAGGCATGAGTGCTGAACGCAAATCCGTGTATTCCGATATCGACATTCTGCGCCAGGCCGGCTGGGACATCCGCTATCAGAAAAATCAAGGTTACTGGCTGAAACGCCGCTACACGCTTGCCCAGCTGAAGCTGCTCAGCGACGCTGTCGGTTCGCTGACCATTCTTTCCGCTGATCAGGCCCGGCAGTTCAACGCGCTTCTTTTAGAGGAATGCTCGCATTATCAACAGCCGCAGTTATCACCGTTGCTTCCTGAATACCGTGAATCCGGCGCCGACGTCCTTGCGAACATCGATCAGATCCTGAAAGCGTTGCGGGAAAATGTCGAAATTCAATTCCGTTATTTTGATATTACAGTACATAAGCAGAAGCACTACCGCCGTCAATCGCAGTCCTACCAGCTGTTTCCTTACGCGCTGATCCGGGAGAACCAGCGCTATTACTGCGTTTGTTACTCGTTCCATCATCAGGGCTTCTCGCATTACCGGCTGGATAAAATGGAACAGATCCAGCTTCAAAGCGAACCGCTGCCCCGGATTCCCTTTGATCTGAAGGAATACGCTGCCCGCAGCTTCGGGATGTACGCCAGCGAACCGGTCAACATGACGCTGCGCTTTGATCTATCCCTGGCGAACACAGTTTTTGATCGGTTCGGTCAGGACATCATGATCACGCGCATTACGGATCAAGATTTTGATGTGAATCTGACGCTCAGCGCAGCTCCTCCGTTTTTAGGCTGGTTGTTTCAGTTTGGTCAGAAGGTCCGGATTCTGCAGCCACAGTCCTTGAAAGACCAGATGCGCGAAGCTGCCGAAGCGACGCTGCGTTCGCTTGACGAGGAATCCGCAGGCTGAACTGGACGCATACACGACAACCGCATTTCATATCCCGTTTCCAGTTTTTACAACCATTCGCAACATGAACTTTCCGAACAAAGAATCCGATTATTTCAGGAATTGTCAGAATATTCAATGTTGACAGCCGCGGGAAAATGATATAATAAATGCACATTCAAAGGAGAGAAATGTATGAAGCTCTGTATCGGTTTGTGCGACGATAATCCGCTCCATCTGCGAATGATTTCGCAGGAAATTCAGCGTTTGTGCGGGATGCGGGAAATTGAAGCTGAGATTCACACCTGGACCAGCGGCGCGCAGCTGTTAAAAGAGATCGAAACTTACGATATCCAGCTTTATATTCTGGATATTCGAATGCCGGAAATCACCGGCATCGACGCTGCCAAGCAAATCAATCTGATCCAGCCCTCAGCGCAGATCATTTTTATTTCCAGTTATCTGGAATATTTTTCAGATGTTTATGAAACTGAGCATCTGTATTTCGTTCTGAAATCGCAGATGGCGCAGCGGCTTCCTGACGCTCTGGACCGGGCGCTGGCGAAACTGGGACAAGCTCAGACCGGGGTCAGCTTCATGCTTCACAGCCGCAGCCAGGTCATTCCGATTCCGATTCATTCGATCCTCTGCATTGAAAAAGAACTCCGCAAGATTATTGTCACGACCATGCATGACCACTATGAAATGTACGCAAAGCTGCAGGAAGCGCTCGCGCAGCTGCCTCCGGATGAATTTTTCCAGTGTCATCGTTCCTACATCGTCGCCTTCCGTCACATCGAGCAGATCTGCGGCAATGAAATCCTGCTCTCCAATAACAAGCACATTCCGATTGGCAGAACCTTCATGAAACCGCTGAAGGAAGCGTTATTAAAGCGGCAGTTCTCACAATAATCCAATCTTCCCGCCGTTTCTTTCCCGGCGCAACTTGCCGCGGACAAAACGGAATGGAATTGGCGCTGAATGTTTAACAGAAGATTCCCGGCCTTGCCTGTGGTTCTTACTCGGTTTCAGGCAGACATAAAATATCCATACAAAGAAGCAGGCAGGATAAAGCGTTAAATGAAGCTTCATCCTGCCTGACCTTTTTTCTTCGCTCGATTTCGAGTAAGAACCCTTGCCTGTAACAAGGAAAAATTTTTTATTTAGAAAAAAGAGAAACAAAAAACCGGCTTCGCCTTTGATGGCGGCACCGGCTGTTAGTTCCTATTGTATAAATACGCTTCGGCTGTAACAAGATAAATTCAGAAAATCGCCCTTACATCAAGCCGCAGCCGGCATCGGCATCGGTTGGATTTCACAGACATGGTAACCCAGCTTCGCCTGATCCGACGGGTAGCGCTTATGGAAACGCGTGCGGATTCGCTGCGCCGCGATATCGCCGTCTTCCTTCCGCCGCAGATTCATCATCACCGCATACTGGCTTTTGGAGATCCGGCAGAAAATATCACTGCTGCGCAGTTCGCTTTCCAACACCCGGCTCAAATATTCCAGCTGATCATTTTCCGGCTGCGAGCCTTCCTGCGACTCCAACTCCAGCATCATCATATAGAAACTGTCCCGCGACCTTTGAATTTCCCGCACCCGCGCCTGATACAACTTCTGGAAAACCGGCCGGTCGCAGAAGAACGCCAGCGGCTCGCTGATTTCCTCATTCAGGGAAGACACCAATTCGTCCAGTGTCACGGTCTCGCCATTTTCGACGCTGATAAAATAGATCAACGCCTGCGATTTGCCCAGAAATTCAATGCCGTATTCCTTCTGGAATGCAGCCGCGACCTGTTTATAATAATGAATCGCTTCATTGTACTGACGCTGCCGGATCATTACCCGCAGCATCAGGTAATTCACCTGATCGTTAAACGGTTCAACCGCTAATAAGGTTTTATAAAGATTCAGCGCTTGCGGATAAAGCTCGTTCTGTTCCAGTTCCTCCGCAATTTTATCGGTGGTATTCAAGATTTTCTGCCATTGACGTTCGCGTTCTTCCGCAATCCAGGAATCTTCCAGATCCGCTAAAAATTCACCCTGGACCAGGGCGGCCAACGCTTTGGCATCGCCGCCGTCAGCCCGCAGCGCAATTTTATCCAGCTGGGCGATATCCAGTTCAAAATCCGCCGCCGGATTTAACCGGTAGCCGCCCCGGACCGTCTGAATCCAATCCGGACCGCCGGCGCCCGGCAGTTCTTCCAGCGCTTTGCGCAGCCGGAAAATGGCGAACTTCAGCGCGTTCAGCGGATTCCGGCTGTCCGGCCAGAAGATTTCAATTAACTGTTCCTTGGCAACCGCCCGATCGCGATGAAGGATCAGATAGGCAAATATGGAAGCAATCTGCTTTCCCATGGTAGCGCCTAAATTGATTTCCTTCCCCCGCACCCGGAGGGTAAAAGACCCCATCATTGTAATTTTCCACTTCATGTTCATAGACCTGCTACCTCACATTATCAACAGTGTAACAAATTTTCCGGCAATTAGAAATACAATCTCAAAATTATTTGAGGTTTGCCAGAATCACGGCAGCGGCGATTAAATTCTCAATCCCGGCTAAAACCGCAATCCGGACAAACGAAGGCTTGGAGACCTTGTGATGGGCGATCAACATCCCTGCGCCCAACCCCAGTGCGCCGCCCAGAAAAGCGAGCGTAAAAAACACCCTTTCAGGAACCCGCCAGCGATGAGTGCGGGCGCAGAATTTATCCCACAGACACAACACGATTCCCGCCAGGTTCACAAACCAGAACGCATAGAAGCCAAAACTCATAACACCGGCTGATCCTTTGGATCATGATTGAGTACCTCGCAGCCGTCCTTCGTCACCAGCACCAGATCTTCAATCCGCACCCCGCCGACGCCCGGCAGATAGATCCCCGGTTCGATCGAGAAGCACATGCCTTCTTCGACAACGATTTCATCGACCGCGCTGACGTCGAACGGTTCATGCACGCTTAAGCCGATTCCGTGCCCGGTGCGATGGATAAAATACGAACCATAGCCTGCTTCCTCAATCACCTGGCGGCAGGCCCGGTCGATATCGCAGAACCGCACGCCCGGCTTCACCGCCGCAATCCCGGCCAGATTCGCCCGCAGGACGGTATCGTAAACGTCTTCCATCGTGTTCTTGCCGATGAAGTACGTACGCGTCATGTCTGAACAATAGCCTTCAAATTTACAGCCCATGTCAACGATCACCGACATGCCTTCTTCTAAAATCTTATCTGACGGTACGGCGTGAGGATCAGCGCAGTTTTCCGCGAAGGCGACGATCGTTTCAAACGACGGATCACTGTCCGCCAGCTCCCGGAATGCCGCGTTGATTTCCTGTTCCAGCTGTTTTTCACTCTTGCCTGTCTGAATCAGCTCGCGCACCCGCGTCATAACCTTATCATTATTCAGCGACGCCTGACGCATCCTGGCTTGTTCCACAGGATCCTTGACGCTGCGGATGCGGTCGACGAGATTGCCGTCCACCATTTCCAAATCCGGGCGCAGCGCCATCAAACGGATCAGAAAGCCGGCGGACCAGAACTTGTCGATCCCGACCTTACCGTTTAAGAACCGGGAAACGATCTGGACGCCGTCCTCGGTATCGTTGTAGCGGACAAGCTCAAAATCCGTTTGCGGCGCTAAGGGAAACAACTCGTTGAGCACCAGCTTGGGTAAGCCCTCCGTCGTTACGATCAAAGCGATCAGCCGTTCGCCGCAGGAGAAACGACGGCCGATAAAATATTCCACAGCGCTGTGATCAGAAATGACACAGGCTCCCAGACCTTCCTCCTGCATTTTCTTTTGAAGCCGTTCTACGCGTTCATTCATATTCTTGTCCTTTTACCCTTTCTTTTTGTTTTTCTTCTTTTCCATTATGGATGCATCAGAATCCTGACAAGCTTCAATCCCGGCGGTCTCCGCCGGATCCGTCAGCGACGTTTCGCTGATCTGAACAGATTCCGGGTTATCCGGGGATGCTTCAGTTTCGCCTGCCAAGCCTTCGTCAAGCCACTTGCGGTGCGCGCTGACGATCGGAAGCGTATCCAGCTGATCCTTGGCGATCCAGAAGCAATGCTCCGGCAGCGTTTCCTGGACCTGATCATCCCATTGTCCGCGGTAGCATTCCATTTTCCATACACGATGGGAGAACACATGCTTGCGCTGTCCTGCGTATTCAAGCTGATCCGTTTGTTCCAGCGGCGCGGCGGCCTGCGGCAGACGGTACAGACCTTCCATCAGCCCATCCGACCAATCGTCGCTCAGCAGAATCTGCCGGCGGTCATTCTCAATCCAATAGGTATACAGCTGCAGCTCCAGCGGCGGTTTGGCTTTCTTTTTAACGGGATATTGACTCCAGCTGCCATCCTGGCCCGCGCCGCAGAACGGCGCTAACGGACAAAGCAGGCACTGGGGATTTTTCGGCGTGCAGACCAGCGCTCCGATCTCCATCATCGCCTGGGTAAACACCGCCGGATCACTGCCCTCCATCCAATCATAGACCTGCCGCCAGACATAATCGGCCGTCGTCTTCTTCGTGATATCCTCGCCATATTGGAGCACGCGCGTCGTCACCCGCAGGACGTTCCCGTCGACAGCCGGAGCCCGCAGACCGTAAGCGATACTGCCGATCGCCCCGGCGGTGTAAAAGCCGATCCCGGGAATCGTCCGCAGCTGTTCAACATCCGCCGGCAAGAGGCCGCCGTAGCGTTCAACTACGACTTTCGCGCCCGCATGCAGCTTCCGCGCCCGGTTGTAATAGCCCAATCCCTGCCAAACATGCAGGACGTCTTCAATCGGCGCTTCCGCTAACGCTTCGACCGTCGGCCAGCGCTCCATCCAGCGCTTGTAATACGGAAGCATGGAATCGATCCGCGTCTGCTGCGCCATGATCTCGCTGACCCAGATCGCATAAGGATCCCGGCTTTGGCGGAACGGCAGGTCACGATGGTGGATCTTATACCATGCACATAATTCTTCCTGAAAATTCATTTTCTTCACCGCGCTTATTGTATCGTGTTTTCCCTTAAAACTCAAACATCCTGTTCCCGGATTGACCTGTCTTTTTGCCGGATTCGCCGCCACAGCGTATGAATGAGCAGCCCGCCGGCGATCATCGCCAGAAAATAACAGAAATTCCCTGCCGGAATACCCCAGAGCCGGGCGATTTCACGAAAGCCCAGCTGCGTGTTGGCAAGTTTGGGCGACAGGTAAAACATCGACAATTCACCATATCGGGAAAGCGTGACGTTCAGCATTTCCGCGATCCCCGCAAGCAATCCGAAGAGTCCAAGCATTTTCATCGCTCCCCGAAAATCATCCTCCATCACTTCGCTGGTTCCGCACAGGATACCGATCACAATCAGCAGATCGTGCCAAAGAAACGAGAACAGCGTCAGAAACACAGACGGACTGAGCATATCCGAAGGATCAAGATAGACGGCGATCCCGCCCAGCAGCGCAAAATCCGCCAGGAAAGTAACGACGGTCCGCCGGCCTTTTTTTAGCCGGGGCAGAAGCAGACAGAGGTAGATCGGCATGCTGCAAAGCTGAAATGGAAAATACCACCAGTTATACACACGCTGATCGACGATCAGAAAGCGGAACACCTGCTTGAGAACTTCGCCGCTTCCTAACAGAACACCAAGGCAAAACAACAGCTTTTGCCGGCGGCTTTCTTTCAATCCGCGTAACCGCCACGCCCCCAGTGCGCTCAGCACGGCCAATCCCGCCATCAGAGCGTGAAAAAGGCCGCAGGGTTCAGGCGTTTTCCACATCAAGGCCCGCATCAAAACCAACGTGCGCATAAGCATCCCTTCTTTATCTTTATTATAACGCAGCGGTCAAACCGTGATAAAATAGAAGCAGGTTCCCGGGATATCTTCCCGATGACCGGAAACAGCGAGGTCGATCGGCGGCCAATGAAAGATAATCTGAAAAGAAAGCAAAGAAGAAGCTGAAACAAATCTGGAACACAAGAGAAATCAGAAAAAGGAGAGTTACAAGTATGGAAAAACAGATTCAAGCGCTGCAGGAAATCCTGGATCGAGGGAAGCGCATCGTCTTTTTTACCGGCGCGGGCGCATCCACGGAAAGCGGAATTCCGGACTTCCGCAGCGTTGACGGACTGTATCAGCAGCAGTATGATTACCCGCCGGAGGAAATCATCAGCCATCATTTTTTTGAGTCGAATCCGAAAGAGTTTTACCGCTTCTACCGCAGCCGCATGCTTTATCCGAACGCCCGGCCCAACGCTGCTCACCGCTTTATGGCGGAGCTGGAGAAAACCGGACGTTGTCTGGGCGTCGTGACGCAGAACATCGACAATCTGCATACCCTCGCCGGCAGTCAACACGTCGCGGAGCTGCATGGCTCGATCATGCGGAATTACTGCGTAAACTGTCATCATGAGGAAGGCCTGGACTTTATCCTGAAGACTGAGGATCTGCCGCGCTGTCCGGTCTGCGGCGGACTGATGAAGCCGGACGTCGTTCTGTATGAGGAAGCGCTTGACGAAGCCGTAATGGATCAAGCGTTAGCCTGGATCCAGCATTCCGATGTGCTGATCATCTGCGGAACCTCGCTGTCCGTCTATCCGGCCGCCTCGATGGTGCGCTATTTTTACGGCGATCAGCTAGTCGTCATCAACAAGACGGCGACGCCGATGGACAAAAATGCCGATCTGCATATTTTAGCCCCGCTGGCGGAAACACTCGCCCAGCTGCACGTTTAATCTGCAATACAAGCCGGAAAAGAACTGCGGGCAGGCAAAAACGTTGCGCAAACCAGCGTTGCGGAATAACTTGTCCCTCCGCTTTGCCGCATCCGGCATGCTTCAATCCTCATTTCAACTTAAAAGGAATTCCCGTTCAATGCGTGGAATTCCCTTTTTGTATCTGACGGACAATCGCCCGGACTTCAGCGGCCGCTTGTTCCTTTAGCGCGGTACTCTCGCTATCGCTCAACGGCTGGGCCGTTTCTCTTCCCCAAAGCGGCGTCAAAACGGCATAATGGATCTTCTCCACTTTAAAATAAGCAAGTACGGAATAAGCATAGCTTCCCGGATCCTCGGTACTGAAATCAGTCTCAACAATTCTGACGAGTACCTCGGTGCCGGCTTCCTGAAAACGGACTTCCGCCGCTATTTCATCGTGAATTTCCAGAATTTTTCTCAGGGTATAGCTGTGAAACTGAGGCGTGCTGGAAACTTCCAGGTTGATATAATCAAAAAGTACGTCAGGATCCGCGTTCAGATTCTCGATCACAAACACTTTGTTTGTCTGAAAATGCAGATGCGGAAGATTGAAGAACGGCACATATAGCTCATCCATTCGCATAGCAGAGGACTCCGCATCAAAAACAGATTGAATCCCGGCGCTTGAAACCGCCGGCGGCGTAAATAATGGATAAAGCAGAACCACGGCCAAGCTCAGAACATACCCTATAAAGTCTCGTTTCTTCATTGTCCCGCTCCTCGTTTACGCTTTTTCACTTGAACCCATCAACTCACAGACGCGCAGGATCAGCGCCGTCAGATCACGGTTACCGCAAGTCTTTCATCAGGGAAAGACTCGATCTTCAAAAAACAACGGGTTGGTTCCGCCCCGTTGTCGTGTATCCTCAAATCAAATTCAAATTGCTTGTCAATCCTTAATATCATAAGCGCTGAAGACACGCTGACCGTTGTAAACCTCAACCCCCTTGGCCTGAAGCAGTTCATCAACTGTTACGAGCTGATAACCCGCTTCGATCAGCTGCGGAAGCAGCGATTCAACAGCCGTCACCGTTTCGGCATGGATATCATGCATCAGTACGATCGAACCATCTTTCACTGCGGACATTGTGTTCTCCACCGTCTGTACCGGATCGAGCGTTTTCCAGTCGA
The DNA here is from genome assembly GCF_003459085.1 of Holdemania filiformis. Lineage (NCBI taxonomy): Bacteria > Bacillati > Bacillota > Erysipelotrichia > Erysipelotrichales > Erysipelotrichaceae > Holdemania > Holdemania filiformis. Next base: position 28,233 of record NZ_QRUP01000031.1, read on the forward strand.
GCGTATCAATGCCCCACATGATCAACGGATAAGCTGAATTTTCTTTCACAGTCGCGTTGGCCGCGCCGTAAGGCGGACGGATATGCTTGATCGTGTACTGCCAGCCCGTCAGCTCCTGAACCAGTTCCGTCGTGCGGTTGAGCTGAAATAACAGGTTATCGCCCTTCAACTTCGTCAGCTTCGGGTGGTTGTAGGAATGCGATGCCGCTTCGCTGGCGGAGTTGATCACCATCAGCGTCGTTTCCGGATATTTCTCCACCCGGACTCCCTGCATGAAGAACGTAGCCGCCGAATCATAATGCTGCAGAAGATTGATCAGCTGCGGCGTGTTGGTCGGATGCGGCCCGTCGTCGAAGGTCAGCGCGACCATCGGTTTGTTGGGATCGATCACCCGCGGCGCAATCCGGACATTGTTCTCCGGCAAGGTTCCCTGCCCGATGTCCAGCAGGAAATGCTCGCCTAAATTGGAAACCGGAAACTCCCAGCGGTAGGCATTTTCCCCCAGCTTGCCGGCAGGAAAATTAAAGATCAGCATTCCGTCTTTTAATGTGAAATCCGAGAAGTTGCCGGAATCCCAGGCCGTCGCTTCGATCAGCGGCAGCGTATACGCCGCTTCCTTCCAGTTATCGTCCGCCTTCAGCTGAGCGCGCAGATTCGCCGACAACCATTTCAGGGCGTTCTCATCCAATAAGGCCGAAGCGTCGAGCCACTGGTGATCGGTCAGATCGTATAAATACGACTGCCGCTGTTCCTGTACGGTTTCATTTTCATTGCGTGAAATCGTGTATTCCAGTGAAACATAGCGGTCCTGATTCACATTCATCTGATAATCCGCCTTGATAAGCAGCGGCTTCTTTTCCTTTTGATAGCCGTCAGTCTGTGCCTTCAAATCATTGAAAATGACTTCTGCGTTCCGGGCCAGCGCCTCCTGGAACGTGCTGTCGGCGCTCTGCGGGTAATAAACCGCCAGCTGAACATCCTTGCTTTTATCCTTCAGTTCTTCCGAAGAAGAAACCTGCGGCTTCAGAAATGCCGGTTCCCGGTTCGACAACAGCCATCCGACCCCGGCCCCAATCAAAGCCAGTGCGGCAACCGCGATGACCATCAGAATCGCCAGATTTCCTTTATTGATCCGGCGTCCTCTTTTTCTTCTTCTTTGTGTTTTCATTCTATCCAATCGTCCTTTCCGTCCGATAGAAAATTTCTACCCCTCTATAAGATCCTTTTAACGGGCTAAAAGTTTAAATTTTTTTATTTCTCTTTTATGATTGTAGTCCGCATGGCGGATTCCCAGACATTTTTCAATTTTCGAACTGTCTGTATGTTCATTTTAGCTAAAATCGGAAGGGAACTCAATGACAACGACTTTACGAAGTCTTACAAATTCATGACGGAAACCGGGTTCACAAATAAACCCGGTCAAATTCCTCCTTCAGTCCGCAACTACCGCTGGGATGAAAGTGTGAAAGTAGAGCGATCTAGCTTGCTTTCCTGCAATATTTGTGACTGCGCAAAGCGCAGTAACGGAGGCAAAAATGAAAAGCCTGCGTCAAACAATGAAAGGTTTAATTCGGATTGACAGTAGAATTTAGATGTACTATCATACAAATTGATGCAATATCATCTATATTGCTTTCTATCTATCATCAGCACCTGCCAATCCGCGTATTCAAGGATAAAGTCGGTTCAATAAAGGAGGATCATCATGGATAAAACAGCTCGTCAAATCACAAAAATTGCCCGCGAGGTCAGCAAGTTCACCACCCGTTCGTTAAAAGCGGAAGGCATCGGCGCCGCGGAACTGGATTTCATTCACGTCGTCCGGAAAAATCCCGGCATCACTCAGGCCGGCGTCCGCAGCGTACTTGGAATTGATAAGGGAGCCTGCGCCCGGCGGGCGGCGAATCTGGAACAGAAAGGGTATCTGATCCGAACTCCGGATCCGGAGGACAAACGTGCCCGGCGTCTCAGTGCCACGGCGAAGGCGGAAGCGCTGAAGCAATCCAAAGCCGCGATCGAAGCCGAAGCTTACGCCTGGCTGCTGGAAGAATTCAGCGAAGCGGAAAGCGAGGCGTTCGCAGGCTTGTTAAACCGTCTTTACCTGCGCTGCAAGACGGAAAGCAAAGCCGGTTTCCCACATCTGAATCAACGGGTGAATGCGCCGGCAGGAGATTAATTCATGATTCGCAAATCCAACAGAGAACGCCGGCCCGACCGGTTGAGCACCTATTTTTATCAGGAACGCCGCGTACTGGCCGGCATCACGCTGACCGGCATCCTCTACAATGCCGGCCTGACAGCCGGGCCTTACTTCGAAGGACAGCTGACGCTGTGTTTAATGGCAGTCCTGGCAGGCGAAAAAAGCGGAATCGACATGATCAAGCTGGGCGGCGTCTATCTGATCGTCATCTTGATCGTTCAGGGAGCGCGCTGTCTCAAGCGGTTCGGAGTGCGGCGTTTTGCCAACGATACCGCCCGTTCCATGCGGCGGGTGCTGTACCGCAATCTTGTCTACCAAAATCCGGCCGTCTTGAGTGCGGACGAGGCCGGAAGCCTGATGACCAAGGCGATCAGCGATGTGGACGCCTGTGCTGAGGGCATGCGCAAATTTACAACTGAAGTGTTCGATACCGGCGTCGTGATGATCGCCTATCTGGGGATGTTGATGGCCTATGATCTCCGGCTGACGCTTTTAGCCTGTGTGTTTGCGCCGTTGGCCGCTCTTTTGGCACAAAAATTAAAACATCCGATCACCCGCAGCGCCGCCGCCTATAAAAACAGCGTCAGCCAGCTCAACACGATGACGCTTGACCGCGTCAGCAACGCGCTGACCTATCGGGTCTTCGGCTGCGAAAACCAGCGGGATCAGGCCCTTGGCGATCAATTAGCCGTCGTGGAGAAAAACGCGGTTGTTTCCAGTGCCTGGGAAAACGCAATGCAGCCGCTGTATAACATCATTGCCATGGCCGGCGTCGTCTTCGTGCTGCTTCGCGGCGTTCAAAACGTATCAGACACCGGCTGGGCTGCCTGGGATCTTGCCGCCTTCACGACCTATCTGAACTGTTTCTCCCGGCTGGCGCTGAAAAGCTCCCATGCCGCCAAACTGTTCAATGCCGTTCAGAAAGCTAAAGTATCCTGGCAGCGGATCCAGCCGCAGCTGCAGCCGGTAAAGATTCCGGATTCAACCCTGCCGCCAACCGCCGGACCCGCTGAATTAAAAGTGGAAGATTTAAGCTTCGCTTATCCTCACCAGCCGCCCTTATTCGAGCATGTGTCATTCCAAGTTCACGCCGGGCAGATCATCGGCATCACCGGTCCGCTGGCTTGTGGAAAATCGACGCTGGGCCGCTTGTTGTTAGGCGAGCTGCCTTACACCGGCAGTCTGCGGATCAACGGTTTGGAAATCGCGCAGCTCAACAGCGCGCAGATCAGCCATTTGGTCGGCTATCTGGGGCATGCCCCGCAGCTGCTCAGCGACACGATTGAAGAAAACATTCAGCTCGGCGAAGACCTGGACTGCGCGCCATGGTTAAAGCTTACCGCGCTGAAGGAGGAAGTCGTGGCAATGCCGGAAGGCCTCAAAACACAGATCGGGGCACAGGGAACGCGGCTCTCCGGCGGTCAGCAGGCACGGCTCGCGCTGGCGCGCACACTGGCCCGGCCGCGGCCGGTCTGGGTGCTCGACGATCCGTTTTCCGCGGTCGATCCCGCCACGGAAGACGAAATTCTGCGCAACCTGCGCGTATTGGGCAAAGATCGGATCATCCTGTTGATCTCCCACCGTCTGACCCATTTTGCCCAGTTCGATCAGGTGCTCTGGCTGGAAAACGGAACTGCCCGGATAGCCGATCCCGCGACGATGATGGCGGAGAATCCCGCTTATGCCCGGCTTGTTAAAACCCAACAAAAGAAAGCAGGCGATGACGATGAAAAATAACAACACTTCGCTGACGCTGAAAAACAGCGTCCTCACTGTAATCGCTCAGCAGCGCCTGTTTCTCACCGGATTGGGAATTGTAATCCTCGCCGGAACGCTGGCTGCGCTGCTTCCGCCGTTAGTGCTCGAACAAATAGTCAACCAACTGACGCTGCGGCAAGCCGTCGGCGTGGGCCCGGCACTGGCTTATTTCCTGTTTCTGGCGCTGGCTGGGATACTGGAATCTTTGCAGACGGTCATGATCACCCGCACGGGACAGAAAATTACCCGGCAGGTCCGCCAGGACCTCTGCGCCAAGCTCGATACTCTGCCGGCGGCTTATTTTACACGGGAGGACGCGGGGAAAACTGTTTCTCTGTTCGTCAACGACGTCGACGCGCTGAGCGCGCTGTTTGACAACGGCGTGCTCAATATGGCTGCCGACAGCTTGAAAGTGATCGGAGTTTTGGTCATGATCTTCATCCGCAGCCTTGGGCTGGGCTTTCTTCTGATTGTGATCACGCCGTTGTTGTTCGCCGTGACCCGGCATTTCCAGAAACGGATGCTTCAGGCTCAAAAAACGAACCGGGCGGCGATCGCGCAGGTCAACCATCTCGTTCCGGAAACACTGAACTGCCTGCGGATGATCCGCTCGCTGAATAAACAGGAACGAATGGAAGACCGCTATGACCAGCATTTACAGACAAGCTATCAAAGTCTGGAAAAAGCGAATTTCTATGATTCCGTCTATTCGCCGATTATCGTTTTCAGCAGCAGCGCCGTCGTCGCCGTCATGATGATCCTGGCGACACTGTCCGGCGGCTGGCGCTCATTATTCGGCATGTCGGTGGGTTCGGCAGTGGCGGTCACCGCCTATGTCAGCAAGATTTTCACGCCCCTGGAAAACATCGGCATGGAAATTGAGAATATTCAATCAGCGGTTGCCGGCATTCAGCGGATCGAAGCTTTCTTCCGCCAGCCGCAGCGGAATCTGCCGGAAGCAACGCTGACACTTTCCGCCCTGCCGGTCGGCGAACCGGCGCTGGCGCTGAATCACGTTACCTTCGGTTATGAAAAGGAAGAAACCGTCCTGCGTGATTGTTCATTTCGTGTTGAACAAGGGGAAACGGTCACGCTGGCCGGACGAACCGGAGCTGGAAAGAGTACAATATTTAAATTGATCCTCGGTTTATATTCCCCTCAGCAGGGATCCGTTACGATTTTCGGCACCCCTGCCGATCAGATCAGCGATCGTCAGAAACGACGATTGTTCGGTTATGTGGAACAAACGCTGCGGCCGGCCAACGGCACGGTTGGCGATCAAATTTCCTTGTTTGATGAAACGATTACCGCCGATCAGATAGCGCATGCCGTGCGGTTAGTCGGTCTGGACACGGTTATCGCCCAGCTGCCGCAGGGAATGGCGACGCCCTGGGATCCATCACTCTTTTCCCAAGGTCAACTGCAGCTGTTAGCGATCGCCCGGGCCGTAGCGGCCGATCCGCGCATCCTGCTTCTGGATGAAATCACCGCCAATCTGGACAGCGGTACAGAAGCGTTAGTCATGGAAGCGCTGCGCCGGGCTTCTGCCAACCGCACTGTGATCTCCATTTCTCACCGTTTATATCAACAAAATAGAAATGGCAGACTGATTTCCATTTAGAAAGTGCCGCTTTCTTTTCGATCCCACTGCGATAGTTTTTTGTAAGTACAGGATAAACAAAAACGCTGCGTGTTCCAACTTCTCCTGAATTCAAATTTTCCCATGATTTAACGACAAACTCCCGCTCTCATGCGGGAGTCAGTGTAATCTTGGTTTATGAATATTGATGATGAGAGAAATTTTTACGCGCTATGAATGAGCGGATTTCTGCAATCAGGTTCAATTAAATCAATAACAGCTTATTCTCGTACAATGCTTAGCTGACTGATCTTTTCAATCTTCGCATTATCATCCTTTTATTGTTCGACAACAACTTCCATCAATCATGAGAAAAAGAGAACTGAGTATTATTAATGGCCCGATTCTTTAAATCAGAAAGCTTTTTAAGCTGATCATGGAAATCTTCCAGCGTATTGATCTTATATAAAATATGGACGATCTGATTGATATCTTCTTCCGTTAAGTTAGATAAACACGCCTCATCCGTTTCCGTCAACGCGAATTTCTGATTTAATACATCCTTCAATAATAAGATTTTCCCTTTCCGTATCCCTTTTTCTATGCCTTTTTTATACACCGTCTTCTCATCCATCTCGTCGTATTTCATCCGCA
>NZ_QRUP01000032.1:0-31326 GCF_003459085.1 Holdemania filiformis
AATGGCTGTGAGCTTATCGCTTCTTCTTATTTTCCTGATTTGTCACAGCCCCTAGCTTAATTAGCTTCTTCTTCCTCGTCCGCAGCCGTATGGAATACCTCTTCGATTTCCCGTTCTTCGGCAGTTTCTTCATTTTCAGCCTGCTGAATCATAACAATCTTGCTTTCCAGGTGAGCGCCCTGCAGGACGCTGAATTGTTTCGCTGTGATGTCGCCTTCAATCCAGGCGTTTTTCTGAACATGCAGATCTTCTTCAATTGTCAGATTTCCGTAAATCTGGCCGTCGGTCAGACATTCCACCGCGCTGACGTTGCCGCGAATACTGCACTCCCGATCCATCGTTAATGAATTTGTGCAGGCGACATTGCCTTCGATCTGACCGTTGCGCAGTTCCAGATTCATGGCTGTGACATCGCCGTTAATCTGGCCTTTCACTAACAGATCCTTGCCGCAATGCACGCTGCCGTTGACTGTGCCGAGAATCGTCAGGTTGCAATCGCATTCCAAATCGCCGTTAATCGTTACATCTTCTGTCAATACGGATTCCTCCGCGTTGATTGTCTGTTTATTCTCCATTTTCTCCACTTCCTCCTGTTTTGGCTGGGATATCATTTCCGTCGCAGGGACTGCAACGTTTTCAAAGAATGCCGGTTCGTCTTCCAGCTCTTCCTGTTTTTTGCGATTTCTAAACATAAACGCCCTCCTTATTCTGTTATTCATTATTCCAGCTTTAACGCGAAAGTCAATTCTTGAAATTCAGAAAAATCTTACGATTTAATAACGCACTGTCTTTCGGATTCTGTTAACGCAGGACAAGCTTTTTATCTTGAGATCCAGGCACAGATTTTCATGAATTTCGCTTGCGTTTTTCTTAACTGTCCGCTATTGTGGAAGTCAGGAGGCGGTTAAAATGGATCTTTCGTTCAATGTTGGAACGTCCTGCTTCAACCTCAGAGCCTGCGCGATAATCGTTCACGGCGAGACCTTATTGGTGATGAGGGATCAAAAACAACCTTATGCTTACCTGCCGGGCGGCCGCATCAAACTGAACGAAACGGCGCAGCAGGCATTGATTCGAGAATTACAAGAAGAAATTGGAATCCAGGCTCAGATCGAACGCCCGTTGTGGGTGACGCAGGCCTTCTTCACAGAATCGGCGAGCCAGCAGAAGTTCCATGAAATCGGCTTTTACTTTCTCGTTTCCTGCAAGGAAAACGAAACGTTGCCCACGATCAATAATTTTATCCGCTGGGAAAATGGGATTGAGCATCGCTTTGAATGGGTCTCCTTTGATGAATTAAGCGATATTGATGTTCAGCCGGAATTCATCAAAAATCGGATCAGGTCTCTGCCTGAACAACTCGAACTCCTACTGGACTTCAATCAAGGATCGCCCGACTTCGGTTGATTAAACCACGGATCCAGTGCCTGGGCTGCGGAGAACAGATCGGGTTAATATTAAACTGAAGAACAGAATAAAAGCCGGGATTATTTTCTTTGCATGGATGCCGGCTTCTAATAAAAAACAAGGAGGAGTTCGTGTTTTTTTCAGAAGTTATTTTTTCTCAAAAGAGAGAATGTGCTTATGCGAACTGCTTCTTCAGACGATGGCCGGCGGCTGCTCAGCGTTTTGTTTTTCAGCCAGCGCAATAAAGGATTCCAATTCCGGAGTTGTCCTGACGGAATACCAGGCGATGCCCAGCGGCACAGGTTTAACGTCTTTAAGCGGTATTTTCAATAAACCGGAGAATTTCTTTGACCGTGAGCAGGGCAAAATCGTAAATCCAATGCCCGATTGGACTGCGATCAACATACTGTCGAAGCTTGTATAGATTGTCTGGACGGCGATCTTTTTAGCCTTCAGCTGCGCCCGGGTGATCAGGCGGGGATTCCGGTGCAGTTCGGTGTTGGCCAGGATCAGCTTTTGTTCGCTTAAATCGTCAAAGGTCAGATATTTGTAGGCCGCCAGCGGATGCGTCTTACTGACAAGTACATAGTATTGCGATTCCATAATCGGCAAAAAGTTCAGCTTGGGATCGTTTTCCACTTCAAATTGATAACAAAACGCCATTTCCACTTCGCCGGTTACCAGCAGCTGCCGGCTGCCGCGGTCTTCCTGCGTCAGGATGTTGACATGCACGAGCGGACAGCTTTCTGAATAATTCTTAATGATCTGCGTCAGCTTGGCGTAATCCGCCAGCCGCCGGACTAACAAGTTAATCAGTTTCGGCGTTTGAGCGTTCATCGACTGCACGGTCTGAACGATCGTTTCCAGCTGCCGCATCAGCGGTTCCATTTGTTGATAGAAATAAGAACCGGCAGTGGTCAGTTCCACGCTACGGTGGGTGCGGTTGAACAGCGTGACGCCCAGCTCAGTTTCCAACGCTTTGATCTGATAGCTGACGACCGGCTGCGTGGTATAAAGCAGCTCGGCGGCGCGGATGTAGCTCAAGGTTTGAGCGACGGTGAGAAAAGTCCGGATCTGGCTGGTGTTCAACACAAATTCCCCCTTTGTGATCAAATTGACGATCAGCTGCTTTCATTGTATCAGATTTTTTGATCAATAATAAAATAATTTTATTAAGCAATAAAGTATTTCGATTGTTTGAAAACGCTTACGACCCTATAATGAAATCGACAAAAGTTTCACAATGTGAAACCAGAGGAGGGAAAGAAAATGAAGAATATTTCTCGACGGGACTTTTTGAAAGGCAGCGCCGCGACCGTCGCGGGGGCTGCGGCACTGGGGCTGTTAGGCGCCTGTTCGACCAACGACGCACCGGCAGCGTCCACGACTGAAGAAAAGTTTGACAAGGAGTGCGATTTTCTGATCGTCGGCTATGGCCTGGCGGGAGAAGCCGCCGCGCTGGAAGCCAACGATATCGATCCGGATGCCAAGATCTGCATTCTGGAAAAGATGGAAGAAGCGCAGGCTGGCGGCAACTCGATCGCATCTGGCCAGACGGTGATCGTGCCGGCACCGGACGATCTGGATACCTTTAAGAAATACCTGATTGCCTGCAGTCAGCCGAATCCGATTCCGGAAGAATATGTTGATTTCATGGCGAAGGAATTCTCTGATCAGCGCGGCTGGATTCAGGCGACTGTTGATAAGGTGGGCTATGAGCTGGGCTATGTCGGCGGGGGTCCGCTTGCCTGGGGATCATTAGTCACGGAATTTCCGGATCTGGACGGATCCAGCTTTAAGGGCTGTTCCGCGCATGTCCGCAAAGCCGGAACAACGTTTGAATACGGCGGCGTCTGGAGAGGCTTCGATCTGGCTGTCCGCGACCGCGGGGAAAACATTGAGCTGATGTTCTCAACCGCCTTTACAAGCTTGATTCAGAATCTGGAAACCAAAGAGGTCAAAGGCGTTGTGGCTAAAGGCGCGGATGGCAAAGAAATCCGCATCAAAGCCAACAAGGGCGTCCTGTTAGCCTGCGGCGGTTACGAAAATAATTTACAAATGCAGCGGGATTTCCATGGAATGGACATTGTTTATACCGGCGGCACACCGGGCAATACAGGCGACGGCATCCATGCGCTGATGAACACCGGGGCGAAGATCTGGCACATGAAGAATCAGACGCAGTCAGGCGGCTTCTGGCTGGGCATCAAGGTTCCGGAACACGAGGCGACATTTATGCGCAACTTCTCGATGGCCGGCAAAAGCTGGATCGAGGTCTGCTCGGATAACAAGCGGTTTTATAACGAATCCGCGGCGTATCATCGCCAGCACATGAAATTCAAAGAATACGGTCATTACGTCGATCTGCCGCATGACCGCGCGCTGCCGGTTGATCTGATCTTTGATGAAAAGACCCGCACGGCCGGAGCGATCGTTACAAAGTGGCTGAGCTGGCCGATCACGACTGAAGGCTACGTCTGGTCCGATGACAACTCCGAAGAAGTGGCGAAGGGCTGGATTATCAAAGCTGATACGATTGAGGAACTGGCAGGCAAGCTGGGCCGCGATCCGGAAGCACTGAAAGCAACGATTGATGCCTACAATCTGGGATGCAAGTCTGGCAATGATGAATTCGGACGCAGTATAGAAACGATGGAACCGATCGATACCGCACCGTTCTACGCGGTCGGCATTACCCCGACGCTGGTCGCAACGACCGGAGGAGCGGAACGCAACGTCAAAGCCCAGGTTCTGGACTGGAACGACAATCCGATCCCGAATCTGTATGAAGCCGGTGAATTAGGCTCTTACGTTTCCAATCTGTATCAGAACGGCATGTTCCTGGCGGAAGCGATCGCGACCGGACGCGCTGCGGCAGATACGGCGTTCGGCGGCCGTTCGACGGTCACGACGGAGGTCAGCGGTGAGGTCGAAGAAGCAATCGATATCACGAAGAAACCGGATGGCCAGTATGATCAGCTGATCAAGGGCAATCATGGCGAATACACGCTGCGGGCCACGGTTGAGGGCGGCAAGATTACCAATCTGGAAATTGTGTCCGGCCGTGAAAATATGTTCATGGACGACGATCAGCTGAAAGCCTTCTTTGATGAAGTGATCAACGGTCAGAATGTCGAAGTCGACGCGATCTCCGGGGCAACGTTGGATTCCAACAACCTGCTGGACGCGTTAAAGGCGATCTTTAAATAAGCATTAGAAACAGAGTTCATTTATCCCAAAGACAAAAGATACGGAGAGATTTGACTTTTGTCCTGCACGACGGTCTACGGCTGCGGATTCCCCCTGTATTCGCAGCCAAAGGCTTGATTTTCCTTCTTTAAAATCTTTATCTTTATTCCTTTTTATCCGGGTCTGTCTTTCCCAAAGCAAGAGACAGACTCTTTTATTTGTTTCTCCAGGAAGTTCATTCCATTCTGCGGTTGCGTTATCGACGGCAATGTCTGTACAATGAATAAAGAACCAGATAGAATGGAGAAAGAATAGAATTTTCTGCAGCAGGAATAAAAGAAAAGGGAGGAGTCGGAATGACAGGAAAAGCGGTGCGTTTTCATCAAAAGTGCTGGGCTGCCTGTTGGCTGATCGTGATCACGCAGCTGACAGTTTTGTTTTTGCGCTGGCCTTCCCTGCCGGATTTAATCCCGGCTCATTATGATGCCGCCGGGGCGGTTCATCGCTGGGGGAGCAAAGCTGAGTTGTTTTTATTACCCTGTTTTTCAATTTTGATGACCGCGGCTCTGGAATGGGTCAGCCGGCATCCAAAGTGGTGGAATATTCCGGCGGAAGTGACGGAAAAGAATCGCGAAGCTCTTCAATCAGTCACCTTGAGGATTCTTTCAATCATGGAGCTGCTTACAATTCTTGGATTTGCCTTGCTGGAATTTTTAAGCATGACCGGTCGTCCTTTGCCAGCCGGACTGACCGTCGGTTTTGTGTTGGTCTGGATGGCGCTGATTCCCATTGCGATCCTGTGGCTGTTGCGCACAGCGGAAAGATACCGGTGAAAATCGGAAGTCCGGTTTCCGGCTAACAACGTTCTGTTTTATTAAGTCTTGCGAACGGTAATGGGGAGTAAGAACCGAATTGAAAAGGAGCGTGACTTTAAGACGCCCCATCGGAGTACCAACGATTTTTATCGGTTATGCCGAAGGGGTGTCCGGGCGGTCAAAGCCGTGGCAAATCGGGAAGGATTCCGCTACAATAGAAATCAGAAATATCCAGAATCAGGAAATCAGTTGAATCCGGTGTGATTTTGCGCGGGACTGGATAGATCCTGATCAGAAAGAATCCCGAGGAAAAGAACAATGTTGAAAATAAGGATAAAACTATTGGGACTGGCGCTATGTCTAACGGCCTGCACCGCCGTTCGATCCGCTCAGCCGGCTCCATCGCCCAAGCCGGCCCTGCCGATCACGCTGAATGGATCGCTGACACTGCTTTGTTCGTCCGATCTGCACTATCAGAGTGAACGGCTGCAATCCCAGGTGTCGGTTGTGCCGCAGATGATTTACAATGAAGCCATTACGGCGGCGATGCTCGCGCAGATGCAGGAGGCCCAACCGGACCGGATTATCCTGACCGGCGATTTAGTCAATCAGGGCGACGAACAGGATCATCAGAAAATGGCGGCAATGCTGCGGAAGGTGAATGAAACTGTGCCGGTGCGGGTCATTCCCGGCAATCATGATCTCGCGATGGTGACGCGGGGAGAATTTGCGAACCTGTATCATGAATTCGGCTATGATCAGGCCTACTCCCGCGATCCCGATTCGCTGAGCTATGCGGAGCTTACGGACGCCGGGGTGCTGCTTGTTCTGCTGGATACCAACAGCGAAAGGCCGGGCGGCAGCGAGGGGACGTTATCGGACGCAACCTTGAAATGGCTGCAGGACCTGGGAGAACAAGCGCGGCAGTCAGGCTGGCTGATGCTGACCTTCAGCCATCACAATCTGCTCGATCACACCGTGACGGCTTCCAGCGACATCGTCGCCGCGGCAGACACGGTCAAAGTCTTGCTGGAACAATTGAATGTTAAAACGCATATCAGCGGGCACCGCCATACCGGGCATATCCAGACGGACACGGCCGGAGCGCAAAGTCTGACTGAAATCGTGCTGCCGATGCCCATTGCCTGGCCGAATACCTATGGCCGCGTTCAGATCAGCATGGAAGGCTTGGATTATACCCAGGAAACAATCGACGTTGCCGCCTGGGCGCAGACGCAGGGACTTGCCAATCCGGATCTGCTTGATTTTCCTGCTTATTCCGTCCAGGCGCAGCGGCAGGTCAATCAAAGCACGCTGGATTCCACATTGAAAAATGCAGAGCTGACGCCGGAGCAGCGTCAGCTTATGGAAGAGGTATTTCAGCGGACAATGTTCAGCTACCGGCAAGGTCAGCTGGATCAGATCCGCGCTGAATTGTTGGCTCATCCCGGGTATCAAGCGTGGCAGGCTTTGGGACCGGACACGATCTGGAAACGCTGGCTTCAGGCATTGTTAACGAATGAGGAACAAAGCCCGGGCGATCATATCCATGTGGAATATTGAAGCGTCGTGGATAATTCGATAAAATAATACTGGTACTTTTAATTATGGATAAAGCCGAAAAGTTCAGGCGAAGGTCCCGGAGGAGAAAATTAAAATGGCGTCTTTGGAACAGGAAATCGAAGCCGTTCGTGAACAGCTGGACCGGCAGGTCTCGCTGAAGTCCCGCCTGGAGCGGATGAAAGCGCAGCAGGCGAAGCTGAATTGGGAAGTCGGGCTGCGGAAAGAACGCTGGCATCAGGAAGAACAGGATATTGATCAGCTCGAAGCCTTCAGCTGGGCCGCTTTGTGGGCGCGTCTGAATGGACAGCTGGAAGAAAAGCTGTCGGAGCAGCGCCGGGAAGCGCTTGTGGCCGGGGCCCGATTTGAGGCTGCGCGCCGTCAGCAGGAAGCCCTGGCTGTCCAAATTGCCCAGGTTGAACATGAGCTGCAGGATCTGAAGGGCTGTGAGCAGCAATGGGAACGGCTGCTGCAGCAGAAAGCTGAGCATCTGAAGCAAAGACAGCCGGACAAGGCCGCGGTGATTTTCCAGCTGGAAGCGCGGCAGCGGGAATGCCGGCGGCAGCTGAAGGAACTGCGGGAAGCGGCTGACGCGGGAAAAGTGGCGCGGGGTTTAGCCCGCCGATTAGTGGAGAAGATGGACGACGCGCTGACGTGGTCGACTGTCGATCTGTTCGGCGGCGGAATGATGACCGGTTTTGTCAAGCATAGCCGGCTGGAGGAAGCGCAGCAGCTGGCCCAGCAGCTGGAGGATCAGCTGCGCTGCTTTGAAAGCGAGCTGACTGATGTGGATATCCATACATCGCTGGAGTTAACGGTGGATCCATTTTTGCGGATCCTGGATCTTCTGTTTGATAACTTCATTACGGACTGGGCAGTTCAGGAGCGGATAGAGAAAGCCCTTGCCCAAGCTAAAACCGCCGAGGATGAAGTTCAGGCACTGCTGGATCATCTGGCGGCGCGGCAGGATCAGACCCAAAGGGAAAAGGCGGAACTTGACCGCCAACGCCGACTTTTGATCGAACAAACCTCGATCTGAGTCGGCCTCGGATTTCAATCAAATCATACAAAGAAAATCCGGATCCGAATCGACACACTGCTGAGAGGAAACGGTTTTTTTTATCTGCGCGCAGCAGGTAAAAAAATAAAAAAAGCGCCCGTTTGAACGGACGCTGTGAAAGTGAAATTGATTAATTACCAGTACATTTCCCAATCTTTGCTTAAGCGGGTCAGCGCTTCGAAGTAGAAGTAATCGCCCCAGCTGCAGCATTCATCGACACCGTGCTGACGGCAGCCGTTGGTCGGGGTGCTGCGGCAGTAGGTGCTGTTAAGCAGCTGACCGTTGGAAATCTTCGGATCCTTGACGGCGCAGTGATCGTACAGCGCTTTGATCATCCGTTTGGCATCGCTGATCAGCTGATCAGCTTCCGCCTGATCCACGTATTTCGCCATTTCCAGCATACCGCAGGCCGCGATTGCGCTGGCCGAGGAATCGCGCGGTTCGTCGCTGCCGTCGGTGAAATCGAAATCCCAGTACGGAATCAGATCGCTAGGCAGATGATCGATGAAGTATTTCGTAACATGCCGGAACAGCTCAAGGTATTCCGGATTGCGGGTATATTTGTAGCTGATGGCCAGACCGTAGACGCCCCAGCTCTGGCCGCGTGCCCAGGCGGATTCGGCACGGTTGCCCTGGTGGGAAACACCGTGGCTCGGTTTGCCTGTTTCCGGATCGAAGAAATAGGTATGATAAGTCGAATAATCCGGCCGGATCACGACGCTTAAGGCCGTATGGATGTGCTTCAGCGCGATTTCACGATACTTCGGATCGCCGCTGACTTCCGTTGCCCAGTACAATAACGGCAGGTTGAGCAGGCAGTCGATAATCAAGCGGTAGTTGTCCTTCGCGCCTAACGGACCCCAGGCCTGGATGAAACCGCCTTTTTCCTGGAACCGGGTGATCAGCTTATCCGCTGCTTTCAGCGCCGCTTCCTTGGCTTTTTCATCGTTAAGCAGCTTATAGGCCGCAACGCAGGAAGGGGAGTACAGGAAACCGAGGTCGTGATGTTCCAGGACGATGTTGCGGTTGACGCGGTCTAAGAAGCTTTCGACATGCGTCAGGCCGGTCTGCTTGAAGCACTCTTCCTTCGTCGCTTCATAAGCCAGCCAGACCTCGCCGGTCCAGAAGCCGTTGGTCCATTCGGTATTGTCCATCAGGGGATAAAAATTGTTGACACTGTTGGGATACTTCATGCTGGTGGTGAAGTCGTTTAAGCCGCTGCGTACCTGCTCGACGGCATAATGAATCGCGTCGTTCAGCTCAGCGTCGGTCAGTTCAGGATAATTTGCAAAGTTCATGGGAAATCTCCTCTCTATGCCCCTATTGTAGCAAGTTTACACCAGAAGTTCAACCATCTTGTATACAAGTTGAAATGAAATTTTATTTCATGGTTAGACATAGAAAAAAACCGGAGTTTTATTCCGGAATTTCCAATGTCAGACACCCTTCCTGAGCCCAGGGCAGCAAAGCCTGAATCTGTCCGTTTTGAATATCGAAAGCGCCGCCCAGCGCCGGTTCTTCAACCCCGGGTGTGTCCAGATTGTTGACCAGGACAACCCGCTTTGCGAAGCTGCCGGCCTGAAGGGCATACGCTCCGGCTTGTTCCTGCTTCCATTCGGTCAGAGGAAAACAGACGTATACCGGCCAGAACACCAGATCCGGCTGCCGCGAAATCATTGCGGAAACAACTTCGTCGGTCCAGCCGTCGCCGCACAACAGGACGCCGATCTGTTTCCCATGATAACGGAAGATTCCGCTTTGCGTTCCTTCCGCATAAAGCTGAGGATCAGCGTCGTGGATTTTCCAGCCCGGCGACATCCGCGCATAATCAAGCAGGATTTCCCCCTGATTGGAAATAATCAAATAATTGCTCGTCCATTTTCCCTGATGAAACCGGAAATAACCGACGCCGATGCCGGAATGAACCGTTCTTGCCAGATCCCGCAGCCAGCTTATCGGCGCATCGCTGTGACCGACAGCCCATTGCCGGTCATGATCCGGATCAAAAGTCAGACTGTTAAAGCCTTGAAGAAAAGCTTCGCCGAAAAGGACGAAATCCTGATCAGGATGCGCCCGCAGAACGGCTTCGATTTTATTTAAGTTCTGAGATAGGTTTCCGTTGACGGAGAGTGCGGCGGCCAGCGTAATTTTCATATTGGACTCACCTCGATTATTTCCCGGGTAATTTTAACTATCAGTCGATTCAAGCTTTCGTACTCAGACAGATTTTTTCTGATAAATCCGCAGGATGAATTCCACCTCTGTGGACAATTGCGCCAAAGCGGCCAGCTTCTGTTTATTCTCAATCGAAGTCTTGTAATAATACGGGGTCATCGTAAAGAGATCCTGAATCTGCGCCTGACTTTCCAGCTGTATTTCATAACGTAAAGTCTGTTCGTCAATCAGATCAAACTCCGGGGCGGCGGTCGTTTCCTGCGGATTGAGATACGGCGTATCGTATAAGACTTCTTTTAAGCCCCATAAATGCCGCGGGCCAGGGCCGACGACGATCAGTTTTCCCTGATCTTTCAGCACGCGCGCATTTTCAGCCATTGCCAGCGGTGCAAAGCAGGACCAGATCACGTCGATTGTCTGATCCGGCAGCGGCAGCTCAAAGACCGAAGCCGCCGCGAAATGAACGGAAGGACAGCTTCGCCCCGCCTGCTTCAGCGCTTCCTTGGATAAGTCGATGCCAAAACATTCGCAGTTTTTCAGCGTTTCACACAGCTCCGTATAGTAACCCTCGCCGCAGCCGGAATCCAGCACGGATGAGGGATTGAGCGTCTGGATCAATTCCGTTAACTGATCTTTCAGCGGCTGGTAGGCTCCGCTTTGCAGAAAGCGCGTGCGGGCTTTGACCATTTCCGCGTTGTCGCCGTGGATTTTCTTCGACGAACGGATTAAGTTGACATAATGAAAACGCGACAGATCAAAGCTGTGGCGTTTTTCACATTGATAAACAGACTGCGTCAGCGTCAGCGGCCGGCGGCAGACTGGACATAAAAAGGGAATCATAACGAAGACCTCGCTTTTCTGTGGATAGTGTAGCATATTTACCGGAAAAACGGTAAAATAATTCCAACGAACAAGCCCTGTTCCAACGAAGATCAAAGGAGAAATAAGTTATGTCAAAAACGTTGATTCTGGATATCGACAACACCCTGATTGAAGCGATGAAGGAACTTCAGCCCCGCAGCGAAGCGGCGCTCCGGCGATGGCTGGCGGCCGGACATCGGCTGGTGTTTGCCAGCGGCAAGAACGCCTGCGCGTTTGACGATCTGATCACCCTGTTGAAAATGCAGGAAGGCTGGCACATTGCTTCCAACGGCGGCGTTCTGGCAGAACCTTCCACTGGCCGGTTTGAGCGGCTGGCGTGCGTCGGCGCGCGGAGTCAGCGGTGCATGGATGTTATGGATCAGCTGGGGATTCCCTATTTTGCGTACACGCTTGATGAAATCGTGATCAACCGGCCGATGCCGCAGGCACAGATTGACCATCTGGAATTTTTAAAGGATCCGCGCGTGGTGCTGCGTGATGCGATCGATCCCCGGACGGTCGTCAAGCTGTTGATGTTTATCAACGCCGCCGACGAAGAAACCCCGCGGCGTTTGCGGCAGGCGCTGCAGCCGGAAACGATGGGGCTGCAGCTGATCCGCACCAGCGGCGAGCTGCTGGAAATCCATGATCAGCATCAGACCAAGGCGGTCGGGGTGCGCGCCCTGGCCAACAAGCTGCATCTGGATGTGAATGATTTGTACGCGGTCGGCGACAGCGAAAATGATATGAGCATGTTGGAAATCGTCGGCCATCCCTATATCGTCGCCAACGCCTCGCAGACCTTGAAAGACCGCGGCTGGCCGCAGCTGGCAAGCTGCCGTGAGGAAGGCGTGGCGGATCTGATCGACACGCTGTTAGCGGACTGAGGTCACTTCCGGCTGCCGCGGTTGACAAGCTGGGAAAAGAAGCGAATAATGGAAGAATAAAGATAACGCTGAATGAAAACGGAGGCGGTTCTATGTTTATTTTTAGTTCAGGCAATCAGGAAAGCTTTTATGAAATGCAGGATAAAATCAACCGCAAGCTGCGTTCCCTGCGCCGGCTGGGACTTGTCCTGGCGGCGGTGCTGGTCGTGCTCGGCATCGTGCTGTTGTTCTGTCCGCAGTCGGTCGTCTTGTGGATTGAGCGGGGAATTGCGGTCATTCTGGGGCTGGTCGGGATTGTGGAAATCCTTGACTACCTGTCGACCAGCGCGCTGTTCCGGCAAAGTCTGACGATTGTCCGCGGGCTGTTCGATCTGTTGATCGCAGTCTTGCTTTTGCGGGCCGATGCGGAAATGGTCATCACGGTGTTCGCCGTCCTCTTGGGCGTCAGCGCGATTGTGATCGGAATCCATAAGCTGGATTACGCGATGAAGCTGAACTATTTCCGGGTTGAGGGTTCCGGCATGGCGATCGCGGGCGGCGTGCTTTCGGTGATCGCTGGTATTTGTTTTCTGATCAGTCCGTTAAGCTCGGCGATCGTGCTGACGACGCTGATCGCGGCATATTGTATACTGGGAGGCATCGCGTTGTTTATCGAAATGCTTTCCTTTAAAAACCGGTAAGGGAGGAATCAGAAATGGATTTCAAGAAACAGGCGGAAAAGCTCGTCCAGAACGTGACGCAGGCCGCGGAAAAAGGCACGGAGCGGGCAAAGGACAAGCTGGATCAGACCAAGCGTCAGATCGAACTGAAACGCCAGCTGAAAGCGACGGAAGAGATGTTGAACACGGCGTACATGGAAATCGGCCGGGCGTACGCGTCAGCCCGGGAAGAAGACCGGGAGATGCCGGAGGTGGAAAACTGGCTGGAACAGGTGCGCACCTCGCAGATCACAATCGCGGATCTGCAGCGTCAGCTGGCCGTGCTCAAGAGCATTGATTAACGAGGATTCAGCGGGATATAACGGCAAGGCAGATCTGATGCAAATAAGGTTACAAAGGTGTTCAGCACGCTGTTGAGGAAGAATGATGATGCGAGCATATCCAGAGGACTATTTAAATGATGTTGTGGAAAGTCAAGAAAAATTGTTTGATTTTGCAGCTCATTCCTATCCGGATAAGGATACAGAAGATTTTATCGAATAGTATATGAAAAGCAAAACAAGAAAAAAGTTTGACGAAGCGATGGCCTATGTCAACACAATGAGCGCCGAAGAATTGTGGATATACTTTATCAAAACGGAAAAGTATACTTTGAAGGCAGGTAAAGCTCTGGGCGGGTTCATGCCCGATTGGATCGGCGAGTTTTATGCGTATTATCAATGGTATTACAACATTCCGAGCTGGGAAGTGATCGAGAAAGTGCCGCTCGATTTCCTAAAGAAAGCATATTCCGGACTGCATGATTTAGACTTGGATTTGGCCGTGCAGAAAGTAGGTGAAACAAGATGAAAATCGTTTGTTTTCATAACCCTGACGAAGAAAATGGATATTTAAGCAATTGGTATCCTTCCCGATTTATAGTGAAGAATAGCGTATTCTCCTCAATGGAGCAGTTTATGATGGATCGTAAAGCAGTTTGCTTCCACGATGAAGCTTCCGCAGCGCAGATTCTGGCCACGGAGGATGTTGCCCGGATTAAAGAACTTGGCAGACGTGTGTCCAATTACGATGATCATCATTGGAATGGAATACGTCAGATCGTGGTTTACGAGGGCCTGCTTGCGAAATTTTCTCAGAACGAGGATTTAAAAGAACAACTTAAGGCAACAGGAGATGCTGTTTTAGCGGAGTGCGCGGTAAAAGACCGGATCTGGGGCATCGGACTTTCGATGTCTGATCCTGACAGAATGAACAGGAAGAAGTGGCAAGGTCAGAATTTGCTTGGATATGCCTTGATGATGGTGCGTGAACAACTGTAATTCCGTCTGAGGCGATGCGGGCTTTAGAACAATGATCTAGAAAACGAATAAATTTGAAAAGTTTGAAACCGGCTGAAATTCAGTAAGGTCTTCAAACTTTTATTTTGAAGCCCAAGAAAAACGCTGAAATCCGCGCTTGGAATTGACAACCTCACCGCCATTCGTTACACTGAATCCGTTATCTTATCAAATCAAACAAGGAAGGGTTAGACTATGAGTATTTTAACGCTGGAACACTGCAGCCACAGCTTTGGCGGCCGCAGTATTTTTGAAGACGTCTCGTTCCGCCTGTTAAAAGGCGAACACGTCGGACTGCTGGGAGCCAACGGCGAGGGCAAGAGCACGTTTATGAAAATCATCACGCGCAAGCTGGAACCGGAGGAAGGAAAAATCACCTGGAGTAAGAACGTGAAGGTCGGCTATCTGGATCAGCACGCCGTGTTGGAACCGGGGATGACGATCCATGACGCTCTGGCGCAGGCGTTTGCCGGGTTATTCGATATCGAAAAACAGATCACGGCCGGTTATGAAAAGATGGCGGACTGCACGGAAGACGAGATGAACGAGCTGCTGGAACAGATCGGCGAATGGCAGGATACGCTGGAACACCATGATTTCTATCAGATCGACGTCAAGATTGAGGAAGTTGCCCAGGCGCTGGGGCTGAGCGAGATCGGACTGGACCGGGATGTCAGCGAATTGTCCGGCGGCCAGCGCACGAAAATTCTGTTAGCGAAGCTGCTTTTGGAAAAACCGGACATTCTGCTTCTGGACGAACCGACCAACTATCTCGATGAGCAGCACATCCGCTGGCTGAAAACCTATCTGCAGAACTATGAAAACGCGTTTATCCTCATTTCTCACGATATGCCGTTTACCAATGAGGTCGTCAATCTCATCTACCATGTGGAAAACTGCCGGCTGACCCGCTATGTCGGCAACGTAGACGAATTCCACCGCCTGTACGAGCAGAACAAGCTGGCGCTGGAAGCGGCGTATCAGCGTCAGCAACAGGAAATTGCCCGGATGGAGGATTTCGTCGCCCGCAACAAGGCACGCGTCGCGACCCGCGGCATGGCGAATTCCCGCGCAAAGAAGCTGGCGAAGATGGAACGGATTGAACTGAGCGCGGAAAAGCCGAAGCCGACCTTCCGCTTTCAGATGGGGAAAACCCCAGGCAAGGTCATCTTTTCCACAACCGATCTGGTAATCGGCTACGACGAACCGCTTTCCAAACCGATCAACCGGGTGCTGGAAAAGGGTCAGAAAGTGGTGATTACCGGCGCGAACGGACTGGGTAAGACAACGCTGATGAAAAGCCTGATGGGGCTGATCCCGCCGGTCAGCGGTTCCGTCCAGCTGGGCGAGCATGTGGAGATCGGTTATTTTGAGCAGGAAATCACCGAGCCGATCCGCCGCACCTGCATCGAGGAACTGTGGCAGACCTATCCCGCTTATTCCCAATATGAAATCCGCAGCGCGTTAGCCCGGTGCGGTTTGACGACCGATCAGATCGAAAGTCAGGTGATGGTGCTGTCCGGTGGGGAACAGGCGAAGCTGCGGCTGTGCAAGCTGCTGAATACGCCGTACAACGTGCTGTTTCTGGACGAACCGACCAACCATCTCGATCAGGATGCCAAGGACGAGCTGCACAAAGCAATCGCTGAATATCCGGGAACGGTGCTGCTGGTCTGTCATGAAAAAGAATTCTACACCGATCTGGCAGACGCCGTCTGGGATTTAAGCGAAGTCAGTCTGCGCCGCTGATCACGTATGCGCCGCCCGCTTTGATGCTAAACTAACGATGACGAACCGACGTCGTCGAAAGGAGAAGGAAAAACATGAACCTGAAAAAAATCGGACTGGCGCTGGCAACATCCGCACTGATCCTGTCCGGCAGCGGCTGCTCGCTGTTTTCCGCAAAAAAAGCGAGTCCCGCGCCGCAAGCGCAGACAGGAACCACGGAGGTCCAGAAAGCCTTCGATGAATTCCTGATGGAGGAGACCCGCCGCCAGCTGACGCAGGACGCCCTGACGCTGCATTTTTCCCTGACGGATCCCGCGGCTCTGGGCATCCGTGAGCAACCGATGACGCTGGGCAGTCTGAGCGAAGCCGACGACCTGCGCCATCAACAGGAAACCGAAGCCGCGCTGCAGAATTTACAGAAGTTCAAGCCGGAGGATCTCACGGCCGTCCAGCAGCTCAATTATCAGCTGCTGCAACGCGATCTGGAACAAACGTCAGCGATGAACGAATACATGCCTTTACAATTTCTGTTCGAGCCGAACCAGGGCTTGATCGGCGTATTAAATCAGAACTTCCTCGAATTTCGAATGGAAACGGAAGAGGACGTCCAGCTGTATCTGACGCTGCTGGCGGATGTAGAACGCTATCTTAACGAAGCCTTAACCTATACCCAAAACCAGGCTCGGTGGGGTTACTTCCTGCAGGATGAAACCCTTGACAGCACGCTGGCGGAAATCGACCGGTTTGTGGAAAAGGTAGACGACAATGCCCTGATCGTTAATTTTGAGGAAAAGCTGGACGCGATTGACAGCCTGAACGACGAGCAGCGTCAGCGCTATGCCAACGAGAATGAAACGCTGATGAAGGAAACCTATCTGCCAAGCTACCGTCATGTCCGGGAAGAACTGGAAGCCCTGCGCGGCAGCGCCAAGGGTCAGGGCGGTCTGGCGGCGGCGTATGGCGAGCAGGGACGCGCTTATTATGAGCTGTTGATGCAAGCCAAAACCGGAACCGATCAGACGATTATGGAGCTGGCCAGTGAGCTGGAGAATTTCCTGATTCAGAAGCTGCAGCGCATGCAGACGCTGGCCCAGCAGGATCCAAACCTGCTGAAGAAGCTGGAAGCTGTGGAATTCCCAACCGTTGATGCAACGGAGCTGTTAGCGGAATTTGAAAAGAAAATGACGGAAGTGGTGCCGGAAATTCCCTCGATCCGTTATACCGTCAGCTTTCTTGACGCCAGTATCGCCAGCGAGAATACGATTGCCTACTATCTGATTCCGCCGCTGGATCAGGAAACGGAAAATATCATGAAGGTCAATCCCGCCTATGCCAACAAGGCCGAAACGCTGTGGACTACGCTGGCACACGAAGGCTTCCCCGGACATTGTTACCAACATAACTATTTTCAGAATACCGATCCCCATCCAATCCGCCGCGTTCTTTCGGAAACTGCCTACGCGGAAGGCTGGGCGGAAATTATCGCGCTGGAAGCTTACCGCTGGCTGGGCCTCGACGATGAAAATTTGATCGAAGCCCTGCAGATCAACGCGATGTTCGGTTACTATCTGCAATCCCTGTGCGATATGGGGGTGAATGGCTTAGGCTGGAGCGAAGCAGATCTGACAAGCTACTTGAGCAATTTCGGCTATGAAGACGCAGCGGAGGAGATTTATCCTCAGCTGATTGCCAATCCAGGCGTGCTGCTGCCATACGGCGTGGGCGAAATGAAGATGGAACAGCTGCGCGATCAAGCCCGCGAAGCCCTGTCGGATCGCTTTGATCAGAAGGACTTTTACAGCGTGATCCTGGATAACGGTCCGCGTCCGTTTGACCTGATTGAACAAGACGTCCAGACGTATATCCAATCCAAGAAATGAGGAATGCTGAATGAGAATCCGTCAAGCCAGTCCGCAGGATGCACAGGGTCTGGCAGAAGTTCACGCACTGAGCTGGCAGGCCGCATATGCCGGGCTGATCGAACCCCAATTCCTGAAAACCCGCACCCTTCAGCGCAGCTTGGAAACGTTTAAGCGAAATGGCTGTACGGAGATCTGGCTGGCAGAACAGGCGGACAAGATCGTCGGTTTCTGCCGGATCGGCAGGGAAAAAGACAACGGCGAATTGCTGGGCGAGATCGTAGCGCTGTATCTGCTGCCCCAGTTTCAACGTCAGGGGATCGGCAAGCGGCTGATGCAGACAGGGATTGATCAGCTGCGGCAGCGCGGCTATTCCACAATTGTCCTGTGGGTTCTCAAGTCGAATGTCCAGGCCCGCCAGTTTTATGAACACTGCGGGTTTACGGCCGAGCCTGTGGAAAAGACGTTAGACATGGGTACGCCGCAGATCGTCGTGCGTTATCGTCTGACCTGCGAATCTTAATGCAAGGATTTTGAAAATAGAGTAGAATAAGAAGGAAAGAAAAGGAGCGAACAAATTATGGGTTTAATTCAAGGTAAAATAACGATGGCCAACGGAGCGGAAATTCCGTTTGAGCTGTATCCGGACGAAGCGCCGATCACCGTCGCCAACTTCGTCAAGCTGATTAAGGAAGGCTATTACAACGGCAAGACTTTCCACCGCGTCATTCCGCATTTCGTTTCCCAGGGCGGCTGTCCTTACGGCACCGGTGCGGGCGATCTGGGCTACACGATTCCCTGCGAAACGAAAAACAATCCGCACAAGCACGTCGCGGGTGCGATGTCGATGGCTCACCGCGGCAAGGACACTGGCTGCTGCCAGTTCTTCATCTGCCATGATCCGCAGCCGCATCTGGACGGCGTGCATACGGTCTTCGGTCAGGTGACGGACAACCTCGGCGCTGTCCGCGCCATGCGCAACGGCGACGTCATGACCAAGGTGGAAATCACCGAAGAATAATCCACTATCAATCTAACTCTGCTTCTCCCAAAGCAATGATTTCGGGACGAGCAGAGTTTTTCTTTTGTCCGGCCGCTGCATGAGTCTGTTTCCACGTATATTCCTAATATTTTAGGTATATCAAAAAATGCATATCAAAAAAAAATTAAATACCAGAAAAGCTTTAAATAAACACTGTATTCTTTCTCTGTGAAAATTGATTATGATAGAGGCTGTAATTCATATTTAATTGAAATTAGTAGAAATAAGAAAAAATTATAAATTTATTTTTACCTCATTTTATCTTGATAAATACCATGTGAAATTCTTACTTATCTTTTGTTATCAAGCGAATTTTTCACTCTCCTTTTCAGCAATTCTTTCAAAATCACTTACCTGCAAAAATACTATTCCCATATATGGGAATAATTGGGAAACGATATTGCTATCATAGAACCGCAAAAAACAAAAGAAAGGAAGCTGAACTATGGAATACGTAACATTGATATCGAAAAGAATCCGGGAATTATGCAAACAAAGAGGTAACATTTCATATTATAAATTATCTGAAATGTCCGGCGTCAGCACCTCCACCTTGGAGAACATCATCAAAGGTCATACCAAGAATCCAGGAATCGCGACAATTCATCAGTTAGCGTTAGGTTTTAATATGACGATCGCTGAATTCTGTGATTTCGATGAAATGAACATGTATGAATTTGTCGAGGAGGAAAACGAAGTCGCCGGCTGACGTTGAGTCTTTGCCTGGAATCCAACGAAAAGGCAGCCTTTTTCAGACTGCCTTCGGTTTGGATCTTTTCAGCATGCGATTTTCTTTCTTGATCTTCTTCTTTAATTGCTTTTTCTCTTTCTCACTCAGCGGATAGTCCAGCGAGTAGAGATGCGCGTCCTGATATTTAATCTTCTTGTCATATTTGACGACCGCCACCCACTTCAGCTTGTGTTCCAGCTTGGATTTCTTCGGCCGCAGATACAACAACGCCGTATCGAGAATTTCATATTTTTCATTCATGAAGTCGATCCGGGCGATCGGCGTCTGCCACTGTCCATTATAAATGACCAGCCCTTTGACAACCAGGAAGGAATTCTGAATGGTCGTGCTGTCGAAGCTGAACTCAGCCTGTTCGATCTCTTTCAGATCGCTGGTCAGCTTATCGGCGTTGCGCTTGCCGATCAATTCGTTGCGCTCCATCAACAATTCCACGATCCACGATAAGAACAGGATGACGACCACAATCGGAATGATGAACCAGGCATACTGACTCTGTAAAAACAACACAATCTTTCCCAGGAAAGGAACATGCATGACATAGATGCCGACGATATCCTGACGATATGTGTGATACTCATCCAGCCCTTCGTAAGCATAAGCCTGCGTGTAATACCGTACCCGGCCATCCGATTCTACTTCGGTTTTGGCTAAAGTATGCGTCAATACCGTATCTTCACCCAACCGGTTCGCATGGAAGGTAATGATTTTGCCGGGAACCAGCTCATCGTCAGATTTTATGTTCTTTGATAACACCAGCGAATAGGTTGGAATCTTCGGCTCCATACTTCCGCTTAATACTGTATAGAATTGAAAACCGGTCAGTTTGATCATGGTATCGGGAAAGAACAACATCCCCAAGATATAGCAGAACAAGACAAAAGAAATAAATCGGAATACCCAGTTTACTATTTTTGGTTTTACTTTCAACTTTTTCTTTGTCCCCATATTAGCATCCCCACAGTTATTTCTATTTTATCAGTATTCAGGTTAGAATCAAAGATACTTTTAAAAAAGCCATCCGAAGATGGCTGGTTTTATGATTTATTATTCAGATTTTTTCTCTGCTAAATTTGCACCTACGCTAATATCTAAATTACCATCTGTAATCTTTTCTGCGTCTGCATCGGTTAAAGTAACTGTTACTTTTACACTATAATTTCCATCGTCAATAACAGTCGCTTCTGTAACTGGAACATCCCCCTTAAAGATTTCTGTTGAAATTTGGCCTTCTGGGATAGATGTCGAATCTAATACCGCTGAAACATCTGCGGCATTTAAGATTAAATTGGTATGACCTGCTGTATCAACTGTCACAGGTAATGTTGCTACCACTGTAGGTTCTGTATCACTTCCTAATGTTCTTGAGGTTTCTACAGCGGTTATGCTATTAGCAGCAGCTGTCAACTGAACAGGTTTGCTTATTGTTACTGTTTTCGATTGTGGATTAACTTTTAACTGATCCCATGCTGCATAAGATCCTGTCGTAGCGGCGACGATGGCCGCACCGGTCATGAAACCGAGAATTGCTTTTTTCTTCATTATAATATTCCTCCTCTTAACTAGAATATGTTTACATTCTTATTATAAGAGAAGAATTCAAAAGTGTGTAATATCAATAAAGTATAGCCTGGTTATACTTTTTGTGAAATTATGCTTTTAATAAGGAATATTATTCGCTTAAAGAGGAACAGAATAAGTCCAGAAAGAGCTTGGCTTCGTTGGATAAAGTGTGCCGCTGACGTTCGATCCAGACTAAATGACGAGAAACATTGTCTGTTTCCAAGGGGATGGAAGCGATGCCGCCTTTCTTGAGATCAGCCGCTTGCCAGCAGTTGCCGAACATGAATGAATCGCTGTGCTTCAACAGATTGATCATCGTGTGGTAATTGTTGATCGTGACGGTCTTCTTGAAGTTCGTCAGTTCCTGATCGCCGACTTTGAACGTGTAATTGAGCTGAGTGTAGAAATCCTGCGGCATCCGCAGATAGGTCATGTCCAATAGCTCGGTCGTGGTAATCGTGCTTCGCTGGGCTAACGGATGGGTTTGGGCAAGATGGACGTACACCGCGTCCTTCTTGATCGAGTGCATCTGCAACCCTTGAATTTTAATCACCCGGGTCATGACCCGGTGCTGCACGGAGTTCAAGGTCATGATCGCGATCTCGGATATCTGATCGCTGACATTCTTGATCGCCTGTTCGATACCGGTTTCCTGAATGTTGATGACCGCATGATCGCTGGAAGCTGCTTTGAAATAGTCCTGCACGATCGCATCCTGAAGCAGAAGCATCGCCGTCGACACCAACAAGCGCGTTTCCACCACCGCATGATACGTTTTCTTTAGCCGTTCGATCTCGTCAAATTGCGAAAGAATGCTATGAGCATAATAATATAAGCTCTGTCCGACCGGGGTCATTTCAATTCCATGATTAGTTCGGATCAATAACTGGACGCCCAGCTCGTCTTCCAACGCCTGAACGGTTCGGGATAAAACCGGCTGGCTGATGTAAAGAATTTCAGCCGCTTTGTTGATGCTTTTCTGATCGGCGATGGCGACGTAGTAGGATAAGGCTTTGACGTCCATTCGAATCACCTGCTTTGCTTACTTTAATCATACCATAAAACAAGCCGGATCCCGATTAATTTGATCGGGAAATGAACAAGATAAAAGAGAAAGATGAAAAGTCAAAAATAGACTGGTAGAATTACACGAGTTCATATAAAATAGGAGAGGATCCGTGGGGAAACCAGGAGGAACCAATTCATGAAACGCCATTCACAAGCTTATGATTACACGATGATTCTGATCGGGTCGGCGCTGTTTGCGGCTTCGATTAATCTTTTTGTCGTTCCGGTCAATCTCTATAACGGCGGGATCGTCGGACTGTCGCAGATTTTCCGAACGGTGCTGGTCAGCCGGATGAACCTGAATTTCAGTTTTGATATCGCGGGCGTGATCAACTTTCTGATCAATGTGCCGCTGTTCGTTATGGCTTACCGCTCGTTAAGCCGCAAATTCTTTCTCGGGACGCTGCTGTCGCTGATCACTCAGACTGTCTGCTTCTCGCTGATTCCGATTCCCGCCGTCCCGATTCTGGACGACGTGCTGGCTTCGCTCATTATCGGGGCGATTGTCGGAGCTTTGGGGATCGGGATGACCTTGGTCAGCGGGGCCAGCGGCGGCGGAACGGATATCGTCGGCGTGTATGCTGCGCTGCATTGGAAATCGTTCAGCGTCGGCAAGCTTCAGCTGTTGTTCAACGCGCTGGTGTACTGTCTGTGCGCGTTCCTGTTCGATTTGCCGATCGCGATTTATAGTATCATCTATGCTGCCGTGTACTCGTTTGTGCTCGATAAGGTTCATCTTCAGAACATCGAGATGAGCCTGATGATCTTTACGAAGAATCCGGAAATCAAAAGCCGGATCCTCAAGGATTTTGTGCGCGGGGTGACGTATTGGAAGGGTTTGGGCGCGTACACCCAGACGGAAACCGAGGTGCTGGTCACAATCGTGTCCAAGGATGAGGTCAACGACCTGCGGCGGATGATTACGCAGATGGACCCTAAAGCTTTCATCATTGTCAACGAGGGCTTGCAGATCACGGGCAACTTCATAAAACGGTTAGTGGAATAAACGATTGGCAAAAAGAAAACAAAAAGTTAAGAATTCGACAAAACTTGTCAGAATTCCGCTATATTCAAAGCGGACCTTTCATGGTAAAATAGAAACGAGGTGTTAGATATGAAAATTGAGTTTAAACAGTTAAATGAACTCGCGCAGAAAAAAGCAGAGAAACTGTTAAAGGAAATCAGCTTAACGGTGAAAGACGTTGATTTTGATGTAACAGGCGCTGATATTACGATGATCGTCAAAACGACGCAGGAAGTCATTCATCTTTAAATCACCGGGATCCCTGGTGATTTTTTCTTATGAATAAGCAACGAAAATGGAACCGGCTGCAGGGGATCGCCGCGATTGCGGGCGTGCTTTTGCTTGTGCTGGCGGCATTGGATTTTCTTCCGGCGGTCAATGCGTTATTGAAAAGCGGCGACGAACAGGCGATTCAGCTGTACTTCCGGGCACTGGGATTGGAGGGCGTGTTGTTTCTGGTCCTGCTTCAGATGGTGCAGGTGATCACGTCGCTGATCCCGGCGCTGTCGCTGCAGGCGGCGGCCGGGGCCAGCTATGGTCCGTTATTCGGGTCGCTCGTCATTCTGGCAGGGATGGTTCTGGGCAACGGTCTTGTCTATTTGCTTGCGGAAAAGCTGCTCGGTCAGCTGTCGCCGGAATCGAAGATTTCGCGGTCGCTGGGGCGTTTCCATCACTGGCTGGCGGGAAAAAATAAAGAGCTTTACTGTTTCCTGATGTTTCTTCTGCCGATTCTGCCTAATGTGGTCAAGCCCTATCTGGCGGCGGTTTCGGATGTCCGCTGGTCCGTTTTTCTGTTTTGCTGCGGTGCCGGCTCGATTATTCCGGTCTTGGCTGGTACGCTGATCGGAAACTTTCTGATCGAAGGGCGGACGCGGGAAGCGCTGATCGTTGCCATCGCGGCTGTCATCGCATCGATTCTGGCCGCGCTGATTCAAAAACGACGTTCCGCTCAGACGACCGATTGAATGAGTAGAAAATAAGCAGAAAATTGGACAATCGAAAACGATTGTCCGCTTTTATGATATTGGTAATTTGTGTATAATAGAGCCATTGCGAAAGGAATCTGACGATGAAAAAAACCTATTTTTTTGATTTGGACGGCACGCTGCTGCCGATGGATCAGGATCAATTTGTCCACAGTTATTTTTCCCGACTGGCGAAGAAGATGGCCGGGAAGATCGATCCGAAGCAGCTGGTTGAAACAATTTGGAAAGGCACTGCGGCGATGGTGGGCAACGACGGACGCTCGACGAACGAACAGGTGTTCTGGCAGATCTTCGATGTGTTGACGGGTCTGCATCATGAAACGCTGGAAGAAGAATTTCTCGACTACTACCGCAACGAATTCAACGAAGCGATCGAAGCCTGCGCGCCGACGCCGCTGGCGAATAAGATTGTAAAACGGATGAAAGAAAAAGGCTATACGCTGGTCTTGGCAACCAACCCGATCTTCCCGCGGATCGCGACGGAAAACCGGATCCGCTGGGCTGGCCTGGATCTGAACGATTTCGACTGGATCACGACGTTTGAGGTCTGCCGCTATTGCAAGCCGAATCCGAAATATTATGAAGAAATTCTCCAGCGGTTGAATCTTGATCCGAAGCAGTGCGTCATGATCGGCAACGACGTCAAAGAAGACATGACGGCCCGTTTGCTGGGCATGGAAGGCTGGCTGATCACCGACTGTTTGTTAAACACGGAGAACCGGCCGGTGGAATGCGAGTTTGAAGGCACGCTGGCAGAGCTGCAAGCGAAAATTGAAACGCTTGAATAATAAAAAAGTCTAGAACAGGCGCAGCTGCCGTTCAGACTTTTTTTTCGTAATGATTTGATCGTCAGGCTGTACATGACCGATTAAGAGCGTAGATTGCGGATCGTGCAGCGCTCTCCGCCGGGCGATCTGCGCCTCGTCGAAGTTGGCGTAGCAATAGCGGCAATGATGAGCGCAGCTGTTGTATTCGCCGAGGTCCGTGACCTGCAGGCAATGACAATGCGGCCGGGCCTGGGTCTGTGGATAGTCCACGGTTTTCCCGGTCAGCGCCCGCAGCCATTCACTGTCGATGCAGCTGCGGTTCTCAATGCCGGCAGCGCTCAGATCCAGATCCTCCGCGCACAGCTGCAGCCGCATGCCGTAACGAGTACCGATCTCAGCCAGCCGGCACGCTAACGCCGCAAAGCGCTCCAGAGAATCCGGCTGCCAGTTCAGTTCATGCTGATGCTTCCGGGTATTTTTATAGAGATCCAGATGGCTGATGATGACCTGCGTGCAGGAACCCGCCAGCTGTTGGCAGCAGCGCTCAAACGCCCGGAGGTGAAACGCTTCATCGTATCGTTGAGATAAGAAGATCGGATCATACCGCAGA
Source organism: Holdemania filiformis (assembly GCF_003459085.1). NCBI lineage: Bacteria > Bacillati > Bacillota > Erysipelotrichia > Erysipelotrichales > Erysipelotrichaceae > Holdemania > Holdemania filiformis. Next base: position 25,346 of record NZ_QRUP01000032.1, read on the forward strand.
ATCATGTGGGAAGGGCCGAGCCGGTCAGCCAGCTGGCGGAAGCTGTTCAGCACCTGCCGCTTATCTGTTAAGCCCGGCTCAATCTCAGGACCATAGGGCGTCACTGTGACCTGGAAACCGACCGTGTAATCGCGGAAGACAGCCATCTTATCCAGCATCGGTGTCGGATTCTTGGTCATGAAGATCACCGCGTCAACCTGACTTGGTGAAAACTCCACGCGCAGCACCTGTTTGGGCGCGAACGGATTGCGGATATCGACAAGCCCGTCCTGAAAGCGGCGGACAAGCCACTCGCTGTAAAACGCGCACAGATCGGTGCGCTGGGAACAAAACAGAAGCATCGGTTTCCCCCCTCCTTTCCGGTTTCCAATATATCACAAAGCGATCAAAAAAGGCAGTTTTTCGACTGCCGCAAACAACGTGTTTTTAGAGATGGGCCGGAGACTTAAATGAGATACGGAAGAAACAGCGTCGCCAGACCGAGGAAGAAGAAGAAACCCAGAACGTCCGTCACGGTTGTCACAAAGACCGACGAAGCCAGCGCCGGATCGACGTTGATTTTCTTGAGGATGACCGGCACGGCGTAACCCGCGATCGTCGCAAACGCCATGTTCAGCAGCATCGCCAGGCCGACGACCAGCCCGAAGATCGGATTCTGCTGCATGACGCCGCAGATCAGAGCGACGACCAGACCGATGCTGACGCCGCTCAAAATGCCCACGCCGAATTCCTTGAAGAAGACCCGCCGGGCATTGTCGCCGGTTAATTCACCCAGCGCGATACCGCGGACGACGATCGTTAACGACTGTGTGCCGGCGTTGCCGCCCATCCCGGCGATGATCGGATTGACCGCTGCCAGGGCGACGACTTTTTCGATCGTTCCGGAAAAGACCGCGACAACGGAGGAGGCCAGAAAGGCTGTAAGCAGATTGATAAATAACCAGGGCAGTCGGCTTTTCAATGATTCAATCAGGCTGCCGTCGACTTTTTCTTCTTCGTTGATCTGCGCTAGTCGGTGGATATCTTCGGTGTTTTCTTCTTCGATGATGTCCATGACGTCGTCGACGGTGATGACGCCGAGGATGTGATCGTGCTCATCCACAACCGGCATCATGAGGAAGCTGTACTTGCTGAAAATCCGTGCGACTTCTTCCTGATCGGTGGAGGCAGGGACGGAGATGACGTTCGGGTTGGCGATGTCGCGGATCAGCGTATCAAAACTGTGAGCGACGATTTCCCGCAGCGAAACGACGCCAGTCAGGACGTTGCTTTGATCGACGACGTACAGGTAGTACGCCATTTCCGCGTCCTGCGCCGCTTTCTGCAAATATTCCAACGTCTGCAGCACGCTCATGTGCTGGGATAAGCTGATAAATTCCGTCGCCATCAAACCGCCGGCAGTATCGGCATCGTAGCTCAGCAGCTCGCGGACTTCCTGGCGGTCTTCAACGTTCATCTTGCTTAAGACGTCTTCCGATTCCGCCTCGTCCAAAACGGAAACCAGGTCGGTAATTTCATCGGAGGACATTTCTTCGAGGATGACCATCTGTTCGGTATCGGAGAAATGCGACAACAAACCGTATTTTTCCTCATCTTCTTCCTCGTCGACGATTTCGGCCAGAATTTCCGAAGGCAGTCGTTTCATGATGACGTCTTCATCCTCTTTATATTCGTGGATGACTTCCAGAATATCGACCGGGTGGATGAACTCGATCATTTCCGCCAGCTGTTCGTCGGTGGCGTGCAGCAGAAAATTCCGCAGCTCTTCTTTGCTGATTTCTAATTTCATACGATCTCCTTGATCCGGAAGTACCGGTGCGATGCGTTAACCAGGCCGGCTGTCGAAGTTGATCTTTGTAACGGGCAGAGAAAACGAAGATCGGCAGACAGGCCCAAGGACTTTTCCAATGCTTTCATTATAGACTCTTTCCGGCAGGCAAAACAACTGTTCACAGAATATTTTTTGTGAGCTTGGAATGAAAAATCCAATTCCTCAATAAAGTATCCTGGCGCAGTGAAGATCAGCGTTCACGGCTTGGACAACAGGCTGGAAACTCGCAGTAAAAGCGGCAGGAGAATAAAAAAAACCTCATCCAGCCTGGGATGAAGTTTCTTCCGCTTTGCGTTTTATATCTTCCTGACGCTTCTCATACGAATACCGGCATCCGCAGTAATCCTGCCGGTACAGCTGATGTAGCCGCGACAATTCCTGCCCCCGGTCAATGCCTTTTTTCTTTTTGAAGTCCGAATAGAAATACGGAACGTCCGGATACTTGTGCGACAGCTGCCGTCCGATCTCGTTCAGTTTCTGACTGTCTTTCTGCCGGCTGATCGTCATGACGGTTGTGAAGTAATCGAAGTGATGCTCGCTGGCATACCGGTAAGCCTCGTCCATCCGCAGGCCATAGCACAGAAAGCAGCGGCCGCCGCCTTCCGGCACATCCTTGAGGACCGATAACCGCGCGGTGAATTCCTCATTGCGGTAGGGTGGGACAATCAGCTCGACCGGATGCGGTAAGGTAGGATTGACCTCTTTTAGATAGCGCTTCAATTCATCCAGCCGCCGCTGATATTCCGCCGCCGGATAAATGTTGGAATTGTTGTAATAAATCGTGACTTTAAACACACTGCTGAGGAATTCCAGCGGGAATGCGCTGCACGGTGCGCAGCAGGCATGCATCAGCAGCCGCGGCTGCCGGCCTTCCGCCACGATCCGCGCCATTTCCTCCACACTCATTTTCCAATAGTTGATCTTCGGTTTGGAACTTGCCGGTCGTTTATTCTGCTCCATAAGCTATTCGATGAACATACTGTCGCCGAACGAGAAAAACCGGTATTTCTCGTCGATCGCCGCCTGATAAGCCGTCATGATTTGATCTTTGGTCGCAAACGCGCTCACCAGCATGACTAACGTGGATTTCGGCAGATGGAAATTGGTAATCAAACCGTCGATCGCTTGAAATGAATAACCTGGGTAAATGAAAATATCAGTATCCTCGTGACACTCGCGGAACTCGCCGTACTTGCTCATGATCGCTTCCAATGTCCGGCAGCTGGTTGTACCGACCGCGATGATCCGCCGGCCTTCCGCTTTTGCCTGATTCAGCCGGTCCGCCGTGGCTTGATCCATCATGAAGAATTCCGAATGCATGTGATGATCGGCGATATCCTCGGTATCCATCGGCCGGAACGTGCCTAAACCGACATGCAGCGTGATATCCTCAACCTCGACGCCTTTGGCTTTCAGCTGATCGAACAGCTCCGGCGTAAAATGCAGACCGGCCGTCGGCGCGGCGGCGGAACCTTTAACCTTGGCGTAAACCGTCTGATAACGCTCCGGATCATTCAGTTTTTCCTTAATGTACGGCGGCAGCGGAACATTGCCCAGCTTTTCCAGAATTTCATAGAAAATACCGTCGTAGATCATCCGGAACTGACGCAGACCTTTTTCACCGATCCCGATGCATTCCGCTTTCAACTCGCCTTCGTTAAAGGGGATGATGGTACCCAGTTTGACCACTTTGGCGTTGCCGACCAGGCATTCCCACTCGTCGCCTTCCTGCCGCAGTAGCAGCAGCTCGACGTGCGCGCCGGTTTCCTCTTTCGTGCCGAACAGCCGGGCTGGGATAACGCGCGTGTTGTTGCGCACCAGAACGTCGCCCGGTTTTAAATAATCGACGATATCGTAGAAATGCCGGTGTTCAATCTCACCGGTGGAACGATGCAGCACTAACAACCGCGATGCTGACCGCTTCGCCAGCGGCGTCTGCGCGATCAACTCCTGCGGCAGCTCAAAATCAAATTCACTTGTTTTCATATCAGAACCCCCTCGAGTCCACGCTGTTCAGATTATATTTCTTAAACAGCTCCGCTTTGAAATCACCAAAGCGGTCTTCCCGGATTGCTTTTCTGGCCTGTTCCGTCAGACTTAACAAAAACCGCAGATTGTGAATCGACATCAGACGGCTGCCCAGTCCTTCGTTGCAGCGGAACAAATGCCGCAGATAGGCGCGGCTGTAATTCTTGCAGGTGTAGCAGTCGCATTCCGGATCCAACGGCCCGAAATCTTCTTCATATTCCTGCTTTTTGATATTAACCCGGCCCTGGGAAGTCATCAAGGTGCCGTGCCGGGCAATCCGTGTCGGCAGCACGCAGTCGAACATATCGACATTGCGCAGAATACCTTCCAGAATCGCGTCGACCGACCCGACGCCCATCAGATAGCGCGGCTTTTCCCACGGCAGATACTTGACGCTGTAATCGATCATCTTATACATCGTTTCCTTGGATTCGCCGACAGACGTGCCGCCGATCGAATACCCTGGAAAATCCATCTCCGCCAGCGTTTTAGCGCACATCTCGCGCAGATCCTGATACTCTCCGCCCTGGACGATGCCGAACAACGCCTGTTCCTCCGGACGCTGATGCGCGTCTTTGCCGCGCTTGGCCCAGCGCAGCGTCCGTTCCACGCTGTTTTTCATGTAATCATAGGAGCAGGGATACGGGGCGCATTCATCAAAGCTCATGATGATATCCGCGCCGATCTTGTTTTGGATCTGGATTGATTTTTCCGGACTTAAAAATAAGGTAGAGCCATCGAGATGACTCTTGAAGGTCACGCCTTCTTCCTTGATCTTGCGCCGGTCTGCCAGCGAAAAGACCTGGAATCCGCCGCTGTCCGTCAGCATCGGCCCGGAATAGTTCATGAATTTCTGGACGCCGCCGGCTTTATCGACAATGTCTTCGCCCGGCCGCAGCCACAAGTGGTAGGTATTGGCCAGAATAACGCCGGCCCCCAATGCCTTGATTTCCTCCGGCGACAAAAACTTAACGGTCGCTAAGGTGCCGACAGGCATAAACATCGGCGTTTCTACATCGCCATGCGGCGTGTGCAGGATGCCGCAGCGGGCGCCTGACTGTTTGCACACATGGGTAATCTCAAATCGAATTGCACTCATATATTTTTCACCGCCACTATTCTATCATAAAAGCCCCTTCCCTGAAAGGAAAAGCCGGAATAAGCTGAATCCTGCCGGCATAAGCCTAGAGAAAGAGGAGGCCTGGAACATGGAAGAAAACAAAGAAGAAATTCAATGGATCAGTAAGATTCGCCGGCATTTTCATCTGCGGATCGAAATTTACAACCGCCGCAAGACGATCAAACAATGCAAAAAGGAAGTCCTCCAGACGACGCTGCAGCTGGGGAAGGTGACGTATCAATGCGTTCTGAATCAGAAGGAAAGCGAGGAGATCGCCGCTTTATCCTCATTTATCCAGCAGCGGTTAGTGACGATTGAGGAATTGGAGCAGCAGATCCGGCAGCTGAAGCAGGGAGAGGAAGAACAGGATTTTCTGGACGCAATGTTTTAATTGAAGCACGGTGATTTCTGAAGATGAAGCTGGTGATGAAGCCGGCAGGTGCGGTTCCACAGTAAGGAAAAAGCAGGCTTCAATAAAGCAAGACTGCACGAAACGGGAAAGCTGGAATAACGGGTTCTCATCTGTTCATCCTATTATATAGGAAAGCGGACTTCAGAAAGTTCTGTTTTGTATTCAATGGGTTAATATTTAATCTCAAGAATTCAAATCAAGCGAGGGGACGGGTGTCCTCTTGTTTTTTTGATCCTGATCCTGGGGAGATCAGATTCGATCTTTATGGAGCGTCAGCAATTTAATAAAAAAGAAAGACTTTTATCAAATCAAAGCTGAATTTCAAAGCGCAGCTAATCAGGAGATACGGGGATCGCCGTAAAATAAATTGCAAAGCGGGTGATCGTAACAGATAAAAGGATGCCGCAAATGAATTTTATTCTTTAGCAACAAGCTGATTTACAGAATCCAGAATAAAAGAAAAAATAAACGAATACTCAAAAAACGCGATAACAAAAGGAGATAAGGAAACACGGAGGAGAAAATGAAAAAAATTTAAAAAAAGATGTTGACAGAAAAGGGGTGTTTTGGTAATATTAATGAGCACCTCG
>NZ_QRUP01000033.1:0-30868 GCF_003459085.1 Holdemania filiformis
GAACCTGGCAACGAGCTGCCTTCACTATGGCAGGCATAGCTATTCTCGCCGCGGAAATGCTTAACTTCTGTGTTCGGGATGGGAACAGGTGTGACCATTTCGCTATCGTCACCAGATCGTTTCAGGATTATTCCCTGAAAACCAAATAACAGTTGCTTCTAGAAAGTCTTGCTCTTTCTTACTTCGTTATGAACGTTTTTTTCCTCATGTGATTAAATCCTCGACCGATTAGTATCAGTCAACTCCACACATCGCTGTGCTTCCATCTCTGACCTATCTACCTCGTCGTCTTCAAGGGGTCTTACTTTCTCTTGGAAATGGGAAATCTCATCTCGGAGTCGGTTTCACGCTTAGATGCCTTCAGCGTTTATCCGTTCCCCACTTAGCTACCCAGCTATGCATCTGGCGATACAACTGGTGCACCAGCGGTGGGTCCATCCCGGTCCTCTCGTACTAAGGACAGCTCTCCTCAAATTTCCTACGCCCACAACAGATAGGGACCGAACTGTCTCACGACGTTCTGAACCCAGCTCGCGTACCGCTTTAATGGGCGGACAGCCCAACCCTTGGAACCGAATTCAGCTCCAGGATGCGATGAGCCGACATCGAGGTGCCAAACCTCGCCGTCGATGTGAACTCTTGGGCGAGATCAGCCTGTTATCCCCAGGGTAGCTTTTATCCGTTAAGCGACGGCCATTCCATTCTGCACCGCCGGATCACTAATCCCGACTTTCGTCCCTGCTCGACTTGTCTGTCTTGCAGTCAAGCACCCTTCTGCATTTGCGCTCGTCGATTGATTTCCAACCAATCTGAGGGTACCTTTGGGCGCCTCCGTTACTCTTTAGGAGGCGACCGCCCCAGTCAAACTGCCCACCTGACACTGTCCCTTACCCAGCTCATGGATACAGGTTAGAATTTCAATCAACTAAGAGTGGTATCCCAACGTCGACTCCATTGAAACTGACGTCCCAACTTCTTCGTCTCCCACCTATCCTGTACATACTTGATCAAAACTCAATATCAGGCTACAGTAAAGCTCCATGGGGTCTTTCCGTCTAGTTGCGGGTAACCTGCATCTTCACAGGTACTAAGATTTCACCGAGTCTGCTGCCGAGACAGCGCCCAAATCATTACGCCTTTCGTGCGGGTCAGAACTTACCTGACAAGGAATTTCGCTACCTTAGGACCGTTATAGTTACGGCCGCCGTTCACTGGGGCTTCAATTCAATGCTTCGTCTTGCGACTAACATATCCTCTTAACCTTCCAGCACCGGGCAGGCGTCACCCCCTATACTTCGTCTTGCGACTTTGCAGAGAGCTGTGTTTTAGTTAAACAGTTGCTTGGGCCTCTTCACTGCGGCTCTTTCGAGCGCCCCTTCTTGCGAACGTACGGGGCTATTTTGCCGAGTTCCTTGGCAACAGTTCTCTCGCTCACCTTAGGCTTCTCGCCTTGACCACCTGTGTCGGTTTTGGTACGGGCCGCTCATCGATTAGCGCTAGAAGCTTTTCTTGAAAGCTGGCATCGCCGTCTTCGCTACTTAGCTCGCGCTGTTCACTCCCCGTCACGCCTTCAGATTGACAGCCGGATTTGCCTGACTGCCTCCTACCTCGCTTGGTCCGGAATCCATTTACCGGTCCGGTTAGCCTTCTTTGTCACTCCATCACTCGATGCGCGGGTACAGGAATATCAACCTGTTTTCCATCGACTACGCTTTTCAGCCTCGCCTTAGGTCCCGACTTACCCAGGGCGGACGAACCTTCCCCTGGAATCCTTGGTCTATCGGTGTGCAGGATTCTCACCTGCATCTCGCTACTCACACCGGCATTCTCACTTCCATGCGCTCCACTGCTCCTTACGGTACAGCTTCAACGCCCATGGAACGCTCCCCTACCCAATGATTTACATCATTGCCATAGTTTCGGTATACCGCTTAGCCCCGGTTAATTTTCGGCGCAGGGTCACTCGACTAGTGAGCTGTTACGCACTCTTTGAAGGGTGGCTGCTTCTAAGCCAACCTCCTAGTTGTCTGTGCATCCCCACATCCTTTTCCACTTAGCGGTAATTTTGGGACCTTAACTGATGATCTGGGCTGTTTCCCTTTTGACCATGGACCTTATCACCCACAGTCTGACTGCCGAAGATTCAATAATGGCATTCGGAGTTTGATTTCATTCAGTACACCTTGACGGCGCCATCATGAATTCAGTGCTCTACCTCCACTACCCTTACTTCGACGCTAGCCCTAAAGCTATTTCGGGGAGAACCAGCTATCGCCGTGTTCGATTGGAATTTCTCCGCTAGCCACAACTCATCCGCCAACTTTTCAACGGGGGTCGGTTCGGTCCTCCATTTGGTTTCACCCAAACTTCAACCTGGTCATGGCTAGATCACTACGGCTTCGGGTCTATCTCATCGTACTGCCGCCCTATTCAGACTCGCTTTCGCTTCGGCTCCGTGTCTTCCACTTAACCTCGCACGATAAGATAACTCGCCGGTTCATTCTACAAAAGGCACGACATCACCCCTTAACGGGCTCTGTCTTCTTGTAAGCATATGGTTTCAGGTTCTATTTCACTCCGCTCCCGCGGTTCTTTTCACCTTTCCCTCACGGTACTGGTTCACTATCGGTCATGTAGGAGTATTTAGCCTTTCCGGATGGTCCCGGATGCTTCCGACAAGGTTCCACGTGCCTCGCCGTACTCAGGATTCCACTAGGTCAGCTCCCAATTTCGATTACGGGGCTTGCACCCTCTTTGGCGGACCTTTCAATGTCCTTCTTCTATCGGTTACTGTACCACGTCGTGGTCCTACTACCCCAGCCCTTAGGCTGGTTTGGGCTCTTCCCCGTTCGCTCGCCGCTACTGAGGGAATCATTGTTATTTTCTTTTCCTCCAGGTACTAAGATGTTTCAATTCCCTGGGTTCTCTCCTCATGAGCTATGTATTCACTCATGGGTAACGCGACATTACTCGCGCTGGGTTTCCCCATTCGGAGACCGACGGATCGATGTGTGCTTACCACTCCCCGTCGCGTTTCGCCGTTAGCTGCGTCCTTCTTCTGCTCTACATGCCTAGGCATCCACCATACGCCCTTATTCATTTAATCACAGGTCCTCTGTCTTGACTGCGAGTCGTCCAGAGTTCCTTTCAATCTCTAATAAGAACTGTTCAACGTTCAACTTCAAATATCTTGTTCTGATTTTTGAAATCTTACAACTTTTCAGAAAGATCATGTCTTTCTATCTGTTTTCTGTTATTCGGTTTTCAAAGAACAATCACTGTCTGAGAAATCTTTCGATCTCTCAAAACTAAACAGGCTTACTTCCTCACAAATCCAACTTCCTTGTACTTCTTTCTCCTTAGAAAGGAGGTGATCCATCCCCACGTTCCCGTAGGGATACCTTGTTACGACTTAACCCCAATCATCAGCCCTACCTTCGACGGCTCCCTCCTCTTGCGAGGTTAGGCCACCGGCTTCGGGTATTGCCAACTCTCATGGTTTGACGGGCGGTGTGTACAAGGCCCGAGAACGTATTCACCGCGGCATGCTGATCCGCGATTACTAGCGATTCCGGCTTCATGAAGTCGGGTTGCAGACTTCAATCCGAACTGAGACGGACTTTCTGAGTTTTGCTCCACATCACTGTCTTGCTTCTCGTTGTATCCGCCATTGTAGTACGTGTGTAGCCCAGGTCATAAGGGGCATGATGATTTGACGTCATCCCCACCTTCCTCCGGTTTGTCACCGGCAGTCTCTCTAGAGTCCTCAACTTAATGTTAGTAACTAAAGACAAGGGTTGCGCTCGTTGCGGGACTTAACCCAACATCTCACGACACGAGCTGACGACAACCATGCACCACCTGTCTCCCTGATAACCTCCACTATGTCTCCATAGCTTTGCAGGGGATGTCAAGACCTGGTAAGGTTCTTCGCGTTGCGTCGAATTAAACCACATACTCCACCGCTTGTGCGGGCCCCCGTCAATTCCTTTGAGTTTCACACTTGCGTGCATACTCCCCAGGCGGAGAACTTATTGCGTTAACTGCAGCACTGAGTTTCCCCAACACTTAGTTCTCATCGTTTACGGCGTGGACTACTAGGGTATCTAATCCTATTTGCTCCCCACGCTTTCGTGCATGAGCGTCAGTTACAGGCCAGGCAACCGCCTTCGCCACTGGTGTTCCTCCATATATCTACGCATTTTACCGCTACACATGGAATTCCATTGCCCTCTCCTGTACTCTAGTCTGTCAGTTTCTAAGGCTATATGGGGTTAAGCCCCACGCTTTCACCTTAAACTTAACAAACCGCCTGCGCACCCTTTACGCCCAATAATTCCGGATAACGCTCGCCACCTACGTATTACCGCGGCTGCTGGCACGTAGTTAGCCGTGGCTTTCTGGTAAAGTACCGTCACTCCCATACCATTCCCTGTATGAGCCGTTCTTCCTTCACAACAGAGCTTTACAACCCGAAGGCCTTCTTCACTCACGCGGCGTTGCTCGGTCAGGCTTTCGCCCATTGCCGAAAATTCCCTACTGCTGCCTCCCGTAGGAGTTTGGGCCGTGTCTCAGTCCCAATGTGGCCGGTCACCCTCTCAGGTCGGCTACGTATCATCGCCTAGGTGGGCCGTTACCTCACCTACTAGCTAATACGCCATAAGCTCATCCATCCGTGTTGTATCCCAACTTTAATGATCGAGAGATGCCTCTCAATCACCTATCCGGTATTAGCAGTCGTTTCCAACTGTTATCCCAGGCCGATGGGCAGATTGCTTATGTATTACTCACCCGTTCGCCACTCCCTGTAAAGAAGCAAGCTCCTTTACAAAGCGTTCGACTTGCATGTATTAGGCACGCCGCCAGCGTTCATCCTGAGCCAGGATCAAACTCTCCATTTGTCAGAGTTTGTTAGCTCTTTGTTTTATCTTCACTATTCCTTAGAATAGCTGCTTAATGAATTGACGTTGTATTTGTGCTTTTCTTCCTGTTTAGTTTTCAAAGATCGATGCCCTCTCGCGAGGTGCTCATTAATATTACCAAAACACCCCTTTTCTGTCAACATCTTTTTTAATTTTTTTTATTTATTTTCACCTTCGTGTGTTTTCCCCTTTATTTAAAGGCTTTTTAATCCCTCTCTCTGTTTTTCAACGTTCCCCCTTTTTCTCAATTTATTCATCCTTTCTGATATTCTTATTTCAATATTGTCCTTCAATTATAACCACTTAGCTTCCCTCAGTTAAATACGTTTCATTTCCTCTGATCCTGGATTCTTCTAAAGTGATGTTCTCCCCTCTTTTTTCATCTCGTTTTCTTATCTTCTCAATTCTTTATAACCTCTCCCCCTTCCTAATTCACGCCCATCGCCATGGTCTCAAACAAAAAAACTCCGAACTGATCTTATCAGTTCAAAGCTTCTCCCGATCAGGATTCTGCAGCGTTGCATGCAGCAGTTCCAAATATTCGTGGTACAGACATTCAATTTCCTTTTGATTGAATGGTGATTCTTTTCGTTTGATCTTGCCGATCAGCACGTCCATTTCTTTTTCCACGGCGTGCTTCAGCGGTTCGCTGTATCCCATTTCGCGGCCATGCTGCTCATACTCGTCTTCATCCAAAATTTCAATTCTTCCGTCCGGAAACAGCTTTACATCTAAATCATAATCAATATTCTTGATCGCCTCGCCGTCATATAAACTTGGAGAAGCGAGATTACAGTAATAATAGATGCCGGTTTTCCGAATCATCGTGATCACGTTGTACCAATGATCAGGATAAAAGAAGCAAATCGCTGGTTCCCGTGTAAACCAACGGCGGCCGTCAGCCTCGGTGACCCATGTTTTATTGGTTACGGCAATCACCCGGCGCGGTCCGGCTTCAATGACGAAGCCCTTGGCCCATGTCCGATGCAGCGAACCATCATGCTTGAAACTCTGAATGTAGACTTGTGATCCCACCTCAGGCAGCATGTTGATTCACCTCATTTCTTGTTTTTATAAAATCTTTTTTATTATAACTCTTTTTAGTCTGGACGAAAAGAGGGGAATCCCGTCGGATTGATCCTTCGGTTCGATCCGCATAAATCTTTCCGCCCTGCCCATACTTTCAGCAGAAAGGAGGCTGGATGATGAAAACACCGCCAAAAATGCTTTCACCGAAAGACTGTTCTTATCTGGCAGACCTGTTAGAAACGCTGCTGACCACAGCCAAGAAAGCAGAGGCTTACAGCCAGAAGATCGAAGATACGCAAGTCAGCGACTTTGCCGCTCACTACTACGAAACCCTGAAAAGTCAGTATTCCATTCTGATCGATGAATTGAAAGGAAGTGTCAACGAATGAACAGTCAGGAAGTCATGAATCCAAAATCTGAGATTTTACCCGACGAGAAACGTTTTAATGACCGCGACCGGCTGAATGATTTGTTGATCTCGATCAAGCATATTACCTACATGTACTCCTTAGCTTGTCAGGAAGCCAGCAACAACGAGCTTTATACCAAGCTCTTCAGCTTATTTCAGGAAAGCAGCCAGCTGCAGCGAAAAAATTACGATCTGATGTTTGAAAAGGGCTGGTATAAGCTGGAAAAAGAACAAGCGCAGAAAATCAACACGAAGCATCAAACCTTTAAATCAGAAGAAAGTCAGCTGAGCTGAATTTCTCTATTCTCTCCCTTATTGAAAATAAAGAAAAACCGCTGATTTGAGAAGCCTGCGAGCGCTCAAATTCTGCGGTTTTTTTTGTAATCAAAGCGGCTGATTGCTGAGTTTTTCGATTCTGATCTAATTGCAGACAGGACTTTATTTCTTATTCATCAACGGTTTGATGCGCGGCATGACCAACGGCAGCAGAACCAGACACAGGATCGCCGTCGGAATCATGTAAGTCGCATTGTAGACCAACGAAGCCCACGGCGCCGTTTCCCAAACAAGGATTCCGGACAGCGTGCTGCAGATCAGCCGGACAAGGTTGGTGACAAGCACGCCGGAATAAAACCATTTGTAATTAGGAAACAGGCTCGCCAGTCCATAAACGGAAAAGGCGAAGAAATAGTCGAGCAGAAAGCCGACCAGATCCGGAGTATACATCGGACCGGTGACATACTGCAGCAGAATCGAAAGGACGGCAACGACCGTGCCTTTCTGCCAGCCCAAATGATAGCTGGCCATTAACAGCGGAATCACTGAGACGCCAAGCGAACCGCCGTTGGGCATCTGAAGAATTCCGAGCGTGTTGACGGCGACGTCGAGTACGATAAATAACGCAGCGTACAGCGCCATGTAGACGAGATCTTTGGTTGTCCATTTCATAAAAAAACACCTCCAAGTGTGAGGCGTAAGGAAAAATCAGTAAACTCCCTACGCTAGTTTTACCTAGATCAGGTGATAAGGGTTTGTTCCATCGTTGGATCTCAGCATTTGCTCCCCTGTTCACGGATCTTATTATAGCACAATCTAAATTGAAGCGTTCCTTTTTTATGACGATTCTTGTAAAATAAAGAAAACGGAGGAAAATGGGATGAATGAGAATTTAACAATGGACCTGGACACGTTGCTGGATAACGCTAAAGCCTTATGTTCTGGAGAAACGGATCGGATCTGCTGCCTGGCTAATCTCAGCGCGCTGATCATGCAGAGTATGCCCAGGATCAACTGGGCTGGATTTTATCTGATGAAACAAGGCGAATTAATCTTAGGTCCCTTTCAGGGGAAACCAGCCTGCACGCATATCGCTTTAGGCAAAGGCGTATGCGGAACCGCCGCACAGAAAAATGAATGTTTAGTCGTTCGTGACGTCCATCAGTTTCCCGGTCATATTGCCTGTGATGAAGCCAGCCGCAGTGAAATCGTCGTACCGCTGGTATATCAATCTGAAGTCGTCGGCGTTCTGGATATCGACGCTCCGATTCCCGACCGTTTCGGGCCGGCGGAGGAAGCCGTCCTGCGCGAGCTTGGCGCCTGGATCGGCGAATTATTCGCTTTTGACTGATGATTCGGTTCCTGGCGTTTCCAAATTCGAGGTAAAAATAGAATTTAAAAAGTATTGGATCAATAACTGAAATTATCCGAGCATTTAAAAACAGCGGTGCTTATCCCGCTGTTTTTTATGCTTTTACTTCTATGATTTTCTGCGCTTCCAAGCTTTCATCATCCTGCTTGGATAGAAATCGGTTGATTCTTTCTTCTTTAAAAGAGCGTCGGCTGGAGATAACGGGCATACGGGTGTTCCTTAGCGAAATAGCGAACCGCTTCATCAATCGCGGCGTCGGCTTTGAAAAGCTTCAGATCGGCCATGCCGGCCTTTCCTTTTTTAACGAAGCCTTTTTCTTCCAGCCGTTTGCCGGCCTTATTGAATATTTCACTGTCGATATCCAGATCCAGATATTTCTTCCACATCCGCTTGCCTTCCAGCTCTACGGCTGCGCCGCGCAGAATCACCGGCCGGATTTCGCTGCGGTACTCCGCTAAATGCAGTGCTGTGCAGCGGGTGTAATCGACGCCCATCAACAGCACAGAGCCTTTCAGCTCATATAGCCGAGCGACCGGGGATTCCTCCGACAGCGGAAAATGCAGCGATTGATGATTGCAGAGCAGCTTTGCGTATTTGCCCCAGGCGACATAAGCGCAGTTGGGATGATGGGAAACAACGATCCCCTCGCGCCGCCGCAGATTCTCAACGACCGCTCCCATCCCCCGGGTATCTGATTCTTTTTTATTAAACGCCGGCATTTGTTCGCGCACGGCTTTGATCAAATGTCGTTCGATCGGCGGATTTTCCCAGGCCGATGGTTCGGTGTTGTCCGAACATTGCATCGCCATCAAAAGCGTACCGGAATACCCGACCGCTTCGATCAAAGCGTTAACGACGGTTTGCGCTCCGCCGCAAACATAACCGAACGCGCTGAGCGACGCATGAACTTCCAGGATCATGCCGGCGCCGACGCCAAGTTCTTTGAGCTCTTCTAAAATTTCCTTCTGCGTTATCAGCTGCGATATCGCTTTTTGTGGTGTTTTCATCCGGCCATTCTCCTTCGTTGACTTGCTTTCTTATTATATCACGCAAGCGCACATTTTATAAAGAGGGCAGCCGACAAAAAGGAAGCCCTTACGGACTTCCTTTCATCAATTCGACAAAGAACAGCGGAATTCTGTTCAAATGACGACACAGTTATGAAAACCGCGGTCACTTTCCGCCTGCGCCAGACGCTGGGCTTCTTCCAGCGGCGTGATCGTCCGGCCGCAGAATCGCAGTCCTTCCTCGCATACCCCGAAGGGCCGGTAGCGCAGCAGTTTGTAACGGATTTTTCCCTGCAGCCTTTCATTAACCCCCCGCACGGTCTTCTGATTTTGTTCAGAAAATTCAGGCAGCAGCACCGTGCGGACTTCTTCCAGCTTACCGGCCTCGAGCAGCAGTGTCAGATTATCAAGCACCTGGCGGTTGGACGCGCCGGTGAGCTGACGATGAAAGTCGTCGTCAATGGCTTTCATATCAAGCATAACGCCGTCGCACAGCTGCAGCAGCTCGGGGTATTGCCTAAAATCAAGGATTCCATTGGAATCGATCAGACAGGTTTTCCCGGCCGCCTTGACAAGGCGGAAGAATTCCGTCAGAAAATCGGCGTAAAGCATACATTCCCCGCCGCTGACCGTAATCCCCTGAATAAACGGGAAGGTTTCCGCAACCCGGTCCAATAACGCTTCCGGCGTCAGCTCGCTGACCTTGCACGAAGCATGATGGGGACAGACATGAATGCATTGATCGCAGCCCACGCAGCGGCTTTCCTCCCACACGACTTTCCCCGCGCGCAAAGTCAGCGCCCCGGCCGGACAGCCGGCGACGCACCGGCCGCAATGATCGCAGATCCGCCAGGTTTCGGGATTGTGGCAATACGCGCAGTGCAGCGGACAGCCTTGGAAAAAGATCGCGCAGCGGTTCCCGGGGCCGTCGACGTTGGAAAAGGGAATGATCCGATTGATCAGCGCCTTCATTGTTCCCGCTTTTCCACCCGGCGATCGAGCGCATTACCTTTATCACGGGCGCCCTGACCGAAAATGCTGACGTTGTTCAGCGACTGCTTGTGCTGATCGAGCTTCGCCAGTTCGCTTTTCTTGACCAGATAGCCGGTTACGCGGACGACGTCGTTATTCTCAAGATAGCCGGAAAAATAGCGCATTCCGCTCGTCATTGCGCCTTTGATGATATCGCCTAGAGCTTCCGGGGTGTTCAGCCACGTTTCCTCAAATTTAAAGATATCGCCGATCCCGGTCGGGAAAAAGCCGTGCATCCGGGCAGCGTGCTGAATCTGCTTCAGCATGCCCGGTTCCGCGCCGACCGGAATCCGCGCGCCCGGAGAGTTCTCGCGGCCGTCGGAATCGATTCCGACCTGCGCGTGCAGACGGAAGTGATGATCAGTGCAATCACAATAGGCTGAGGTAAAACCCGCGACCAAATCGCTTAAGCGTTGTAAAATCTTGACGCCCAGATCATCCGCCTGAACGTTGTTGCCATAACCGCGCCGCGGATCCTCGATCCCCAACAGATGGTTAACGCATTCCGCCAGCCCGACCATGCCGAACATCCCGGTGAAATTCTCAAGCTTGACAAAGCCTTCGGTGACTAAGAAATTGGCTTTGAAGAACGCACTGGTTTCAACGATGAAACGGATCCGGTCTTCCATCATTTCCAACATGATCTGCACATAGCGCGGCAGCACATTATCCAGGAAATCCTGCGGATCCTTCGCCTTCAGCGAGCATTCATACAGCCGGATCCGCGGCAGCGTGAAACCGCCTCCGCCGATCTTCAGGCCATTGTAACAGGAAGCGATCGCATAGTTCTCGCCCCATTCGCGCGTAAACATCGCGTGGTTGGCAAACGACGGCTTGGCAGTTTTCAGCATGCACAGCGCGCAGCGTTTCAGAAAATCGTCGCTGGTCTGCTGCGGATCGTATTTCAACGTCAGATTCGGCATCGCGCACTGCATTTCTTCCGTCAACTCCAGAATCAACTCGCCGGTGCGGCTCGCCTGCGGCCCGAGATCGGCATGCACAAAGGAATCGGTCAGCGTGCGGTCGATGTGCAGCAGAAACATCTTCAGAATCTGTTTCGCCCGCTGCGGCGTTTCTTTCAGAACAAACGGCTCCAGCAGCTCGTCGAGATTGCCCAGATACACTGGAAACGAGGTGATCGAAGGCACATGATGATACATGATCAGCAAAGCGTTGGTCGCTTCCAACAAATCCTGCGGCGGCGTCAGACCGAGAAACGGGGAACCCTTTTCCATCAGCTGCTTATAATCCGGACAGATATAGCGCGGACGGTACGGCGCCAGGCCTTCGCCCAGATCGCAAAAAATGCCTTCGCGCTCACCCTGAAGATATTCCGGGGACCGCTGCAGCGTGTCGTCCATGTTTTCCGCCAGACGGGCTAAGGCAAGCAGCTGTTGTTGGTAAGTCAGAGTTTCGTCACGAATAATATTCAATACTTCTTCCATCATCGTTCTCCTTTTTCTTTCTTTATTAAAATTGGTTTTCGCTTGCGGCCGGGCCGCAGAATATCGAAAGAGAAGGTTAAACCTGGTTCAGATCCAGCCAGCGGCAATGCAGCCGGCTGCGCCATAGCGTGAGCGCCTGCCGGTTCAGCAAAGGGCTGACGGACAGCGGATCACTTAAGGTCAGCGCCGCCCCGGCCGCCGCGCATTCCGCCGCGTCCGCAATCGAAGCGCCTTGGGTGCGTAAGGAAACATAGACCGCAAAGAAGCAGTCGCCCGCGCCGGTCGTGTTGACCGGTTCAAGCGGATCGAGCGTCATCAGAAGCCGTTGTTGCCCCGTTCCGACCGCCGTTCCCTGCGCGCCCAGCGAGAGCACGGTTTCCTCAACGCCCTGCTTTGCGAACCAATCCAGAGCGGCGCGGATCTTTGCGGGCGTTGGGATCGCAAATCCGCACAGCCGTTCCGCTTCCGCCCGGTTCGGCTTGAAATAGGTCAGCCGGCTCAGAACCGGCCGGGCTTTTTCGCTTTTGGACGCGCTGAGCGGATCCATGGCCAGCGGACAAGGGGCCTGATTGGCGATCCAGTGGATCAGCTCAGGATTCAGATTGGTATCCCAGAGCAACAAATCCTCGGGTTGAAGCGAATTCAGCACCGGGCGCAGACAAGCTTGATCGAGTTGGTTAAGAATCGTCATGTCCGCAATCGCGCTGTGCAAATCATGATCAGGATCCAGAATCGCCAGAAAGGCCGAGGTTCGCTGATCCGGAAGGGATTGAACCCAGCGCATGTCTACGCCGCACGCCTGTCCCTGTTCGAGGATCCAGCGGCCGAAACTGTCGTCGCCGACCACGCTGACCAGGCTGACGTTCTCGCCTAACCGCGCCAGATTTTCCGCCAGATTGCGGCCAACGCCGCCCAGCATGGTCCGGATCGTTCCCGGATTAGAATCCTGCGGGCGCAGCGGATGATCGGCAATTCCCATGATATCGACGTTGGCCCCGCCGATGACGACGAAGCGGCTCATTTCTGCAGACTGCGGTTATGTTCTTCCTGCATTTGCTTTAATTCCTGCTCCTGCAGCGCAACTGCTTTTTCCGCGACAATTTTCTGGGCGAACGCTCCGGACGCCATTTTTAACGCCAGATTATCAAAGGAAATCTGTTCCGGCGGCGCCTCAAGCGCCAGCTGCGGATCAATTTCCGCGGCCGCTTTCTTTAATTCGTATTCCTGCTGCGAACAAAACAGGTTATAAGCGTTGCGCGTGCCGCTCAGATGAGCCTGGTACAAAATACCGACGCGAACCTCCTTGATCGTCACAACCTGCTTGAGAATGGTGATGGCGACCAGATAGGCCAGATGCACGCGGTTGTATTGCTTCTTATGCGGCGCCGGAATCAGATTCAGCTTGACGTAATTGTTGACCATGGCCGGGGTGATGATCTTTTCGTGACTCCGGCCCAGAAGCAAATCCAGATACCGGTCCATCAGCGTCATGACCTGATCCATATACAAGTCGATATCCGGCAGTTCCTCCCACCGGGGAAGATGGACGGCGTTAAGCTGCTGCGCCCACTCTTTCATTTCCTGTTCAGATTGTTTCATTTGTTGACCTCGCTCTTTATTTTGTCTTCCGCACTTCTTCCTTGTTCAAAAGCAGCGGAAACAAGAAGGTGAAAATCCCTGACGGCGCGACCGGAAGAAAAAAGCAAGCCGGAAAGGCCGCGGGTTTTCGACATCTTCATTTTATCATAGAACGGCGGCCGGTTGGTTACAAATTTCGTCGTTTTCCACCCGGGTTCGATGGACTTTCAAGGCTGAGTTCACTATAATATATCCGTTATGGTAAAAATAAAGCGAGGAAATCAACCATGGAGAACCCTGTATTAATGTTGGGCGGACTGTGCCTGGACCGGTACTGCCTGCTGAGCCAGTTTCCTGTCAAGGGCCAGGACACGCTGATTCAGGATACGTTTGAACGGATTGGCGGCTGTCCGATCAACGCCGCGTTCACCTTAAAAAAATTCGGACTGGACCCGGTTTTATATTCCGCAGTCGGCGCGGAGTCGATCGAAAAAGTTCAGGCTTTTTTTCACCGCAATGAACTGCCGGCGGACGGACTGTTTGTGATCGAGGATCAAAAGACGGGTTTCTGCATGATCCTGTTGGATGATCAGAAGGAACGAACATTTATGACCTACCGCGGCTGCGAAGGAATATTTGATCCGGCACGGATTCCGGCGTTGAATTACCGGGCCTGCTGCCTGACGGGATTGTATCTGATCTATGGAACAGACAGTGAAAACGCCGTCGCGTATCTGCATACCTTCGGCGCCGACCAGGAATTATTCTTCGATCCGGGGCCTTTATGCGATCAGATCGATCCGGACCTGCTGGAAAAAGCGATGCGCTTATGCACGCACCTGAAGGTTAACGAAGAGGAGCAAAGACTTCTGGAACAGACGCTGGGCCGGCCGCTGACGGCTTATTTCCAATACCGCATGCGGGCCGTCGTCGTAACCTGCGGTTCGCGGGGTGCGCAGCTGATCCAGCCGGAACAAACGCAAAGCTTCCCGGCTCTGCCGATTAAGCTGGCGGATTCCAACGGCGCCGGCGATGCTTTTTTCGCAGGGTATGCCGCGTCGGTCCTGCAGGGAAAACCTCTCGCTGAATGCATGCGGATCGCTTCCGCGTGCGGAGCGTTGACGGCCATGACGCTGGGGCCGCATGCCGAAGGCGGCTTAAAAGAGATCCTGCAGCTGCTGCAGGATGCCTAAATTTCCTGTTAACTTGGGATTTCCGTATGATTTCGCGTGAGAAAAGCTGTCCACCGCGCGGCTTTTCTGGTAAAATAAAAACGGAAGAATTAAAAGATAGGAAAAAGGAGAGATGAAGATGAGCAACGAGCTTTCCCATACGATTAAGCTCAGAATTCAGGCGCTGGCCAAAGAGCAGGGAATGTCCCTCTACCAGCTGTCCCAGATCAGCGGCATGACTCAGTCGACGGTCAATAATCTGATGAATCGGGAAACGAGTTCCCCGACGATCGCCACGATTAAACGGCTGTGCGACGGATTGGGAATTACCCTGGCGGAGTTCTTCGACACGGACGATTTTATGGAACTGAAAACCAAGCCGACGCCGAAGGAAAAAAATAAAGAAAAGAAATAGAAAAAGCTGCTTCCTGATCCAGTCTTCGGATGGTTCGGGAAACAGCTTTTCTTTTCAGACTTATTTTTAGTTTTGACTATTCTCAATTTATTGGATAACGGCTTTTCTTTTTGCCAGACTACCGGGTCTTACAATTCCCGGCCGATAACCTTGGCAATCGCACGGCCCTTTTCAATCAGAGAGGCGAACTTCGCCGGCTTCAGCGACTGCGCCCCGTCGCTCCACGCACATTCCGGACAGGCATGGACTTCGATAATCAGACCGTCCGCTCCGGCCGCAATCGCCGCTAAGGACATCGCTTCCACCAGCTTCCAATCCCCGGTCGCGTGCGACGGGTCGATGATGATCGGCAGATGCGTGCGTTCCTTGATGATCGGGACAACACTCAGATCCAGCGTGTTGCGCGTGTATTTCTCAAATGTCCGGATGCCGCGTTCGCACAGGATCACATTCTTGTTGCCGCCGGCCATGATGTACTCCGCCGCCATGATCCACTCCTCAATCGTGTTCGCCAGCCCGCGCTTCAACAGCACCGGCTTGTCAATCTTGCCCAGCGCTTTTAACAGATCGAAGTTCTGCATGTTGCGCGCTCCGACCTGAATCAGATCGACATGTTCGACAAATTCATCGATCTTATCCGCGCTCATCAATTCGCTGACGATCGGCAGACCGGTCTTTTCCCGCGCCTTGACCATCGCAAGAATACCTTCGGTGCCCATCCCCTGGAAAGCGTAAGGCGAGGTTCTCGGCTTGTACGCGCCGCCTCGCAACATCACGCCGCCGGCGTCTTTGACCTGCTGAGCGATGTCACAGATCATTTCCTCCCCTTCGACCGAGCAGGGACCGCCGATCACAACGATCTTCTCCTGACCGCCGACCTTGACGCCGCTGACATCGATGACGGAATCTTCCGGATGGAACAATCGGTTGGCCTTTTTATAAGGAGCCTGAACCCGGGTCACTTCCTTGACGCAGGTAAAGCTTTTCAGCCAGTCGACGTCCAGCGCGGTCGTATCGCCGACCAGTCCCAGAACGATATAGTTGGCGCCCTCGCTGAAATTGAGTTCCAGTCCTTTTTTCTCCAGCTGATTCATCAAACGCTGCAGTTCATTGCGGTCACAATCTTTTTTTACGGTTAAAATCATACGTTTTCTCCTCTTTTCCGTTAAAAAATAAAAAACATCAAATTCGCTTTGATGTTTTGTTGAACCAATATAACGCGAAAATTCCAAGGAATCTTGGGTTACATTGGTCTATCGATAATAATAATAAGAGTGGTTCAGATTGAATTTAAGCATGGAATATCACTCCTTGACTCTTAGTTTACATGACTTTCAGTTTGAAAGCAATACTTTCATTTGTTTTTTACAGGATTTTTACATTTACAGATTTGTTTTTCCGCTTTCCCGGATTTCCTGTCTGTCCGGCAAACTTCGGCGGCCCGAGCTTACAGAAACCATTCCGGCTGACGGGGTTGTTTCATCTTCTGCTGGAAAACAAGCCGGGCCGGATAATAGAGCGCCGGCGGAAACTGCCGCGCACCAACCGGACAGACTTGGATGCAGGCCGTGCAGGACACGCAGCGCGTCTTATCCGTTAAGCGTGGTTGAGCAGGATCAATCGCCTGAACCGGGCAGACCGCAGCGCAGCGGCCGCAGCGAAGACAGCGGGAATTCGTTTGGGGTTTCAGCGGCAGCGCCGTAATTTTCCGGTACGGACGCTGACCGGGAACCGGGGAAGTCATCGGATGGGCAGCATCCAGCCCCTTTTCAAGCAAGGCTTGGGCAAAGCTGGCAATTCCGGCTGCATCAGCGGCATCCGGACGGCCGTTGGCAACAGCGGGAAAAATCGAATGCTGCGCAACGACCGCGGCTGCGCCGACGACGGTGAACCCGCCAGCCTCCAGGGCATCGCTCAGTTCCAGCAGCGCATCCTCATAGGCCCGGTTGCCATAGACGACGACCGCCACCGCCGGCGTGTCCCGGCCTTGAATCTGATCCATCCAGGCTTTGAAAAACGCCGGCAGTCTTCCGGAAAAAACGGGAAAAGCCGCGATCAGACAATCCTGCGGTCCCAGACTGGCGCTTTCGTTCAAGTTCAGATCCCGCCGCGGCAGTCCCAAACCGGCACACAACTGATCGACGACTTTAGCCGTCGTCTGCGAGGCGCTGAATTTCATTGTGACTAAACGCATTGAACTTCCTCCTTTATCCGCTTACCGGATTTTACAAAAAAGACGGAGATGAACGTCCTCCGTCAGATTGCAGGCTGCAATGGTTAGCGGTATTCTTTAACCTTCCCCTGATGATTCACAAAGATCAGCGAAATGCCAAGGCGGCTTTTCATGTAATCGCTCAGCTGTTTCCATTCCTGTTTGGAGGAAATCTTGGATTCCATCAGAATCGAATATTTGGCGATATCCGGATCCATCCTTTTGATCAGCGAGTACATCTTCGAATTAAACGTCTGCTTCTTGCCGCGTTTTTCATAATCAACCTCAATCAGCCATTTTCCTTCCGGCGTCTGCACGAGGTAGGCGTCTTCCAATTCTTCGTAAGTCAGTTTTTTCTTATCCAGCCAGGTCTGCAGAGACTGGGTCATATATGCTTTGTTAAATTTAGCCTCCAGCTTTCCGGTCTTGGGATTACGCTTCAGACCCGGGGTTTTCTTCAATGTGGATCCGGCTTTGCGGCCGCGCTTTTTCGGAATATACGCGCTTTCACGGCTGTCCAGGTCATTCAGGTAATAACGAATCTTCATCTTTGTGCTGACATTTTTCTTGCCCGTCGGCGCAACGATCATTTCATCACCGCTGAGCATGCACTGGCGCATCGCGCTGCAGCAGGTAATCAGCGTCGCGTTGCCTTCGTTCAGCTTGCCCATCAGTTCTTTTGCCGAGCATTCCAAATAAGAATCGCCGGCTTGAGCCGCTTCGGTTTTCAGGTTCTCAATCAGCGATTTGTAATCTGTGATTTTAGCTCCCATTCCATTACTCCTTTAATTATAATTAACGCCAGGTAAATTATATCAGCAACCCCTATAATTGAAAATAACAAATTACAATAATTGTTCTGTTTTTACATAGAGAAAAGACTAAAAAAGTGACAGCCGTCACTTTTTCAGCCTTTCCTCTCAATTTAAAAAGTGCTTTTCAAATCATTCCAATCTTTTTCTCCGAATTTCCTCTGAATTTAATCCTTTAAGCTCACGGAAATAAATACTATTTCATCATTTGACAAGTTTTATTCCGTTCATCTTCATCAAACCGGATAAAAAATTCATGTAAGGACAGATCCAGAGCGCTTGCCAGCGCAAAGCAATCCTGCAGTGTTGCTTCTTCCTCCTTCCGTCTCAGCCGTTCCATCCAGTCGGGAGCTTGCCGGGCTTTGCGGCATAGCTCGGCCTCATCCATCCCCGTCTGGCGCATAACCTCCTTCAGCAGCATGATCGTCCAATCCTTTTCCACTGTGTTTTTTTCGTGCATTCGCAATACCTACCTTTCTTTGGAATTCATGTCTCCATAATTAATATTGCGGAAAAATCCAAAATGCCTTCCAAAAACGTTAAAAAAGTTAAAATTTTTCGTTTTTTACTGAAAAAGCCGCACAATTTAACCTGTGCGGCCGGTATGCAACTTATTTCAGATGGCTGTCCATCCAGTTCAGCGTTTCAGAATAGGAGCGTTCACGATGCGATGGCTTGCCGAAATTGTTCAGGCCATGGTGATCGCCGTCGAAGCAGACGACGCGGGTTTCCACGCCTTTGTCCATCAGCGCCGTGATCATCTGCAGACCATCGGACAGATGACAGCGGAAATCCGCCAGCGGCTGGATGAACAGCGTCGGCGTCACAGCGTTGCACGCGTATTTGAGCGGCGAACGATCCCAATAGGTCTGCGTTTTCTCAAAGATCGAGCCGCCCATCTGATCCGGAACAAATTCCATACTGATGTCGGACACGCCGTACATCGAAACCCAGTTGACAACGGAACACTGGCTGGAAGCCGCCTTAAAGCGGTCGGTATGACCGATGATCCAGTTGGTCATATAGCCGCCGTAGGAAACGCCGGTCACGCCCATCCGCTGCGGATCGATTTGCGGATAGCGCTTGAGTACTTCATCAGTGAAGTTCATGATATCTTCATAGTCGACCGTGCCGTGCTTTTCCCGGATTTCCGCGAATTCATTGCCGCGGCCGTCGGAGCCGATCGGATTGCAGAAGAAGACGAAGTAACCGGCGGAGGCCCACGTCTGCATATCAATGCCGAATGTCCCGTGATACGCCCCCTTCGGCCCGCCGTGAATTGTCAGAATCGCCGGATACGTCTTTTCCGGATCAAAATCAACCGGCTTCATGACCCAGCCGTCGACATCCCAATCATGGCTGGCGATGGTCAGCGGTTCGCATTCGCTGACCGATTTCGTCTGTAAGAACGAATGATTAAAATCGCTGAGGCAGCGGACTTCCCGCGTTTTCAGATCGATCATCCAGACTTCATCAAACTCCATTCCCTGTTTGCCGGAGATGACCGCCTGATCGCCATGGATGTCAAAGCTGCCGATATCGCCGTTCCAGTCGGACATCTTCTTTAGTTCGTTATCCGCGCCGAAACAGAACAGATTATTGGAAACGCGGTCGTTGCCGTTGATCCACAGCGCGCCGTCTTTCGGCTTGGCAAGATAGTAGGACAGATCCGCTTCCGCTAAGAGTGTCAGCGTGCCTGAAGCCGGATCGAGCTCATAGAAATTTGGATGTTCGTTCTGTCCCCAGATCTCGCCCTTGGCGGCGCAGAACAGGACCCGGCTGCCGTCGGTCGCGACATTCTGGCTGCGGTTGCCGAAGCCTTCGTTGACGTAGACTTGGCGGTTTTCGCCGGTATTCAGATCGTAGCACCAGACGTCCTTCTGCAGCTTGGTGCGCAGCGTGTACGCACAGCCGGAATAGTAGATTTTCTGATCGACGACGGCGCTGGCTTCCACCTGAAATAACGGATCGCTGCACGGGGTCAGCTCCGCTTTTTTCTCATCGTAGAGAAACAGCCGCGTGCGCATCTTGCTGGTAAAGCCCGGCGTCCCGTTGGACCAGAACGGAGTTTCGTCCAGGACGTGGAACTCGGCGTTCTTTTTCTTATCCTCGGCAACCTGCTTGCGCTCCTCGGCGCTCATCTTATAATAATCCGGCAAATTGGCGTCGCAGCGGGCCGTGACCAAATACAGGCCGTCCTTAATCTTTTCCAGCTTTCCCGCCTGAATTGGCAGCGTAAACGCCTTGACCGCCTCGCCGCCGTCCAGCCGTAAGCGGTAAACGCCGGTCAATTCCTCGCCGGCCTCAGCGCGCTTTTGATCCGCCGGATCGCGCAGCGATAAAAACATCAGCGTGTTCTCGTCGTCCCACAAATAGCTGCTTTCCTTGCCGAAGCTGGTCAGCTGACGGAATTCCCCGCCCTCGGCGCGGGCCCAGATTGTAAAGTCATAGCCGTCTTGTTCGTTGCAGGACTTGACGACGACGGCGATGTGCCGGCCGTCGGGCGAAAAGGTCACCTCGCTTAAGCCGCGAAGTTTTCTAAAATCGTTCAGTTCAAATTTTTCCATTCGAGTATCTCCTTCTGATCCTCAGTTTACAATGGGATGAAAGCGATGTCAATTTGAATCAGCCGACTTTCATTTATTATCATTTAATTTTCAAAGGGTTAACGCAGCGGCCGGTGCAGCGTGAGAAAGGAATCGGCCAATTCCGGATCGAATTGAGTTCCCCGGCCTTCTTCAATCCGGCGCAAAACCTCCCGCGGCGGCAGCGGATCATGATAGCGGCGGCGGCAGATCATCGCGTCGTAGGCATCCGCCAGTGCCAGCACGCGGGCCTCCTCGCAGATCTCCGACCTTTTTAACCCGACCGGATACCCGCCACCATCCCAGCGCTCATGATGCTGCAGAATCATCGGCGTCAGATCGTTCAGCGGCGTCGGACTGACCAGCCGCGCGCCCTCGGCCGGATGATTGCGCATCTGCCGCCATTCCTGCTCGTTCAGGCGGCCCGGTTTTAACAGTACGGCATCGGGCGTCGCCAGCTTGCCTAAGTCATGCAGCAGCGCCCCTTCTTTTATTTTACGGCAGCGATCCTCGGACCACGCCAGCTCCCGGGCCATTTCATAAGCGAGCCGGCTGACGCGCAGACTGTGGCGGCAGGTTTCCAGATCCCGCAAACGCAGCGCGGACAAATAGGCTTCGATGAACGCCTGCCGCGGCGATGTATATTTCATGTGCGATCCCGTCCTTCTTTTTCAGCAGTATGGACTAAAGACCGCGGCTTAAACTAACATTCAAAAGAAAGATACGCTTAAACCAAGATCTTTTCCCGGTCTAAGCAGACAGACACATGCATACCGGAAACATTCCAGGCAAAAAAACGATGAAAAAAAGATACGCCGGCAGAGAAAGGGAGGGCCTCTGACCGCGTATCGATTTAACAATATTATTTTATCATAGCCGCCTTGATTTTCGAGGCAATGTTTTTCCTGAATGAAAAGGAAAAATGGACGCAGAAATCAGGATCGGCCGCAATTTCATTTTTCCCGTTGCCGCTCTTCGCTCTTTTTAGGCAACACAAAAAGCGGCTGCAGCCGCTTTTTACTTCGCTTTACTCAGCTTTTATTTCTGATGCGCCAGAACCATTTTTTCCAGCTTTTCCAATCCCGTCTGCAGCTGGGCGCGCGGGCTGGCCAGATTCAGCCGCTCGAAGCCCAGATAGTCCTCGCCAAAGAATTTGCCTTCGGACAGATAGACGTGACCTTCCTCGATGCAGGTCTGGTTCAGTTTCTCCCACTCGATGCCGCAATCGCGCATATCCAGCCAGAAGAAATACGTTCCCTCCGGTTTGCGCGTTTTGATCATCGGCAGCCGCGTGCGGAAGAACTCGTCGGCGTAATCCCGGTTGGCCTTGATGTATTCCAGCAGCTGATCCATCCAGTCCTCAGAGAACTGATAGGCAGCCTTCATCGCTTCCAGCGCGAAGATATTGATGCTTGCGATGCCGACGTTGACAGCTTCGGCCTTAAACGCTTGGAACAGTTCCGGATTTTTGATGATCACGCCGGAGATTTTCAAGCCGGCCAGATTAAACGACTTCGTGCAGGAAACGCATGCGATCGTGTTCTGCCGGGTGTAGTCGTTAATGTTGATGATCGGCGTGAACTGACCGTCAAAGACGAAATCGGCGTGGATTTCATCAGCGATAATCTTCAGCTGATGCTTCTCACAGAACGCGGCGATCTGTTCCAGTTCCGTCTTCGTATAGACGCGGCCGGTCGGATTCTGCGGATTGCACAGAATGAAAATCTTCGTCTGCTCGTCAATTTTCTTCTCCATGTCCTCAAAGTCCAGCGTATAATAGCCATCCTCTTCGTGCATCGGACACAGCGTCGGCACGCGGCGGTTGGACAGCGTCTTGTCGACAAACGGTTCATAAGCCGGGGTCGGAATCAGAATCTTATCCCCTTCCTGGCTGAACAGCCGGATCGCGGCGGACACTGAATACATGACGCCGGTCGACATCATCATCATTTCCGGATCCGCACCGTATTGATAGCGGCGGTTAAACCAGTCCGCCATGACCTGCGTATAAATCGGACCGCGTTCCGTATATCCGTAAGCCGGGCACTCCATGCGCTTTTTCAGCGCGGCCTGGATCGGATCGGAAACCGCGAAATCCATATCCGCGATCCACAACGGCGTCACGTCGGGAATATCCAGCGTTTCCTGTACGACATACCATTTTGTGGCGTCAGTATGGCTGCGGTCGGTCACTTGATCAAAATTATATTTCATATTTATTCACCTCTGCTCTCCCAGTTTAGCATAATTTATTCAAGAATGGTAGCTTACCTGCGAGTTTTTAAGTCAAAATCAAAAAGGGAGAATGAAATTCATTCCCCCATCGCCTGCGTCAGTTCACTCAGCGTCTGATCGAGCTGAGCCTCGTCAAAGCGGCCGCTCTTTAACAACATGTAGCCTTTCATCAGCGCGATATTCAGGCGTTCCGCCTGCTCTGCCGGCCAGGTTTTCAAATCCAGCTGATCTGCGCGGCGCAGAATCGCGGCGACCTGCTCGGCCTTGGCAAACAGCTGATGTTCCTTCATCACTTCGCCAAACAGCGTTTCCAGCGTCCACAGACGGTTGTGCTCGGTCACGAACATCTTGATCGGATCAAAGTGCCAGTGCGCCTGTTCGCCCGCGCTTAAAATCTGCTTCATCTCTTCATCGCTCAGCTCGTCCATCAACATAAACGAAATATCAAACCGCGTGCAGTCCTGATTGCTGGCAGGCTGCCGCTGCAGGATCTCTTCGACCGTCATCTTCAGCATGCCGTCATCGAGCAAACCCAGCTCGATGTTCATCGGGGCGGTGATTGTCTCTAAAATATGTTGATCGACATCGTCGATGTTATAACAATAAATCGCTTTTTTCATAGTTTCATGCCTCCAGTGGTTTGTATTATACCCGAAGCTGGAAAGAATATCCAATCCTAAACTCAAAAATTTATTTTTTTACCCTGGAAAGCACTTTCGGTTTCCCGACGCTCTTACAATGAATAGAACCTGCGGATTAACGGCGGTAAACCCAGCGGCCCTCGACCATCGTCGCGCGGCATTGCCACTGCTTGTCAAACAGCGCCAGATCGGCGTCCATCCCGGCTGCCAGGCGGCCCTTACGATTTTCCGCCTGAGCTAAGAAAGCCGGGTTCACGCACGCCATCTGAACCAGCTCGCACGGTGTGCAGCCGCACATCTCGCCCATCATCCGCACTGCGTCGTTCATCCCGATCGCCGATCCCGCGCGCCGGCCGGTTTCCACCACCTGAACATGCTGGCCGTGCTTGCGGCAATGCAGTCCGCTGAACTCGAAGTCGCCGTCCGGCATCCCTTTGCCCAGCATCGCGTCGGTGATCAGCACCAGCCGCTGAGGACCGAAATGCTTCCACGTCATCCGCACAACCTCGGGATCGACATGGAAGCCGTCCGCGATCAGCTCCGCCTTCATCCCTTCCTCTAAAAACGCGCCCGTAACCGTGCCGGGATCGCGATGCAGATGCTGACTCATCGCATTGTATAAATGGGTGAAGCCGGCAGCCCCGGCAAGACTGGCACGGTGAACGTCGGCGCTGGTCGCGTTGGTATGACCGACCATCACGGTGATTCCCGCCTGCACCGCAGCCTGGATCAAGCCGTCCATACCTTTCCGCTCCGGTGCGACCGTCATCACTTTCAAGCGTCCCTGAGCCGCTTCGACCATCTCCTGCAGTTCCTTTAACGACGGATCGCGCAGGTAGCGTTCATCCATCAGCGCCTTATAATCCGGGCTTAAATACGGACCTTCCGAATGAATGCCCAACATCGCGGCCCCCGGCAAATCCGTCACTATCGCCAAGCCGCGCAGAATTTCCAGCAGTCTTTCGTGCGATACGACTGTCAGCGAAGCCATGAAGGCTGTACAGCCGTCCATCGCGACGTTGCGGCTCACCGCTTCCGCCGCCTCAGCCTTCCCGCTGATCAGATCTTCCCCGGCCGCCCCGTGGATGTGGATGTCGATCAAGCCCGGCGTCAGCCTCAACCCTTCCGCGTCGATGACCTCGTCCGCATTCTCCGCCTGCGCCGTCCACTCGGCTTCCGGCATCAACGCAACGATCTTTCCCTCCTCGACCAGCACCGCGCCGCAGGGAATCTCGCGAAATCCGTCGGCGATCACCTGGGCGTTATGGATCAGCGTTTTCACAGCGTACCGCCTTCTTCCAGCAGCTTCCGGGCTTCTTCCATGATCTTAATCGACGAGGAGGTGCCGAAACGCGTCGCGCCCGCTTTCTTCATTTCCAGCAGCGTCGCTAAGGAACGGATGCCGCCGGCCGCCTTGACCTGAACGTCCTCACCCGCTTCATGCTTCATGATAAACACGTCCTTGGCCGTCGCCCCGGCCGGACCGAAACCGGTCGAGGTCTTGATGAAGTCCGGCTTCACCTCGCGAGCAATCTGCGCCAGACGGATGATTTCTTCCTCGCTCAGATAGCATGTTTCAAAGATGACCTTGCAGATCTTGCCATATTGGTGACACAGCCGCGTGATCCGATCCATCTCTTTGCGCACCAGATCCCAGTTGCCGCTTTTCAGCTCCGTCAGATTGACGACATAATCGATCTCGTCTGCGCCCTGGCGGATGGCATGCTCCGTTTCCAGCAGCTTGATATTCAGTTCAGTCTGGCCCAGCGGAAAGCTGATCGCTGCTCCGACATGCACGCCGCTGCCCTTTAAGGCATGATGGCATAACGTCACCTGGCAGGAGTTGATCGCGATCATCTTGAAATGATAATCCCGGCACTCCTGGCAAACCTCCAGCACTTTCTGTTTTGTCGCGTTCGGCTTGAGTATCGTATGGTCGATCATCCCGGCCAATTCGCGCAGCTGCGCCTCTAACTTTTCTTCCATCTTCCTGTTCCTCGCTTTCTTTTCAATCTTCGTTCTGTCTGCTTTCATTATAGCGAAGCGCTTTCATGAATGCCAGTATTATTCATAGATTGACACAATTTTCAGAATAAAAAATCCCATCCTCCTGACATTGGAAAATGGGATTGTTCCTCAGCGCTGCCGCGTGATATAGTCCTGCACGTTATTCGTCTTGTAGACGCAGTTGGAATTCTGATCTACGACGACCAGCGTCGGCGCCTGCATGATCGAGAAGCGTTCGCTGAGCTGTGCCTGTTCCTGCGCGTCGATCAGTTCATAGGCGATTCCGGCTTTGTCCAGCAGCCGACCGGCCATCTTGCAATTCGGGCAGGTTTTCGTCGTAAACAACAGGACACGGCCTTCCGCGGAAGAAGACGGCACACTCTTTTCCTCACGGCTTTCCGGCTGGACCGGTGCTTCTTTCAGCGCCTGGCGGCCTTTCAGCACGGAATGACCGATATCGTAAACCTTGCGTTCCTTGTATTCCTGCGTCTTGCCAGCATTCCAGTTCTGAACCGGCCGGTAGTAACCCGTGATCCGGCTGTAAACCTCGGTTGTACGGCCGCAGATCGGGCAGACATACTGCTCGCCCGCGATATAACCGTGGTCTTTGCAGATCGAATACGTCGGAGACAATGTATAATAAGGCAGTTTATAATTCTGGGAAATCTTGCGGACTAAGGAAGCGGCAGCTTTCCAGTCCGGCAGCTTTTCACCTAAGAAAGCATGGAAGACGGTACCGGATGTATACAGTGTCTGCAGCTCGTCCTGAACGTCCAGCGCCTCGAAGATATCCTCGGTATAACCGACCGGCAAATGCGAGCTGTTGGTGTAATACGGCGTATTGCCTTCCTCCGTCGCGGTGATGATGTCCGGATACAGCTGCTTGTCATGCTTGGCCAGACGATAGGTCGTCGATTCCGCCGGCGTGGCTTCCAGGTTATACAGATCACCGTATTCTTCCTGGTACACAACTAACCGTTCACGCATGTGATTCAGCACTTCCTTGGCGAATTCCTGCGTTTCCTTATGCGTCAGATCGGCGCGCAGCCAGGCCGCGTTCAGTCCGACCTCGTTCATGCCGATCAGCCCGATCGTTGAGAAATGATTGTCGAACGATCCGAGGTACCGGCGCGTATACGGATACAGGCCTTCGTTGAGCAGCTTGGTGATGATCTGACGCTTAACCTTGAGCGAGCGCGCGGAGATGTCCATTAAGCGGTCCAGCCGGGCGTAGAAATCGTCTTTGTCCTTAGCCAGGTAGGCGATGCGCGGCAGGTTGATCGTCACGACGCCGACCGAACCGGTGCTTTCACCGCTGCCGAAGAAGCCTCCGGACTTCCGCCGCAGTTCGCGCAGATCCAGCCGCAGACGGCAGCACATGCTGCGGACATCGCTGGGCTGCATGTCGCTGTTGACATAGTTGGAGAAATACGGCGTGCCGTACTTCGAGGTCATCTCAAACAACAATTTATTATTTTCGGTATCCGACCAGTCGAAATCCTTTGTGATTGAATACGTCGGAATCGGATATTGAAAGCCGCGGCCGTTGGCGTCGCCCTCAATCATGATCTCAATGAAGGCCTTGTTGACCAGATCCATTTCTTTCTGGCAGTCGCCATAGGTGAAATCCTGCGGCTGACCGCCGATAATTGCCGGCTGCTGCGCTAAATCGGAAGGAACGACCCAATCCAGGGTAATGTTGGAAAACGGCGCCTGCGTGCCCCAGCGGCTCGGGGTGTTCACGCCGTAGACAAACGACTCGACGCATTTCTTCACTTCATCATAGCTCAGATGATCGACCTTGACAAACGGCGCCAGGTAGGTGTCAAACGAGGAGAACGCCTGCGCGCCTGCCCATTCGTTCTGCATGATGCCCAGGAAGTTAACCATCTGATTGCACAGCGAAGCCAGATGCTTGGCCGGCTTGGAAGTGATTTTGCCCGGCACGCCGCCTAAGCCTTCCAGAATCAGCTGCTTCAGCGACCAGCCGGCGCAGTAGCCTGTCAGCATCGAAAGATCGTGCAGATGGATATCACCGCTGCGGTGCGCGTTGGCGATTTCCTCGTCATAGATCTCCGAAAGCCAGTAGTTCGCAGTGATCGCGCCGCTGTTGTTCAGAATCAAACCGCCGACCGAATAGGTCACGGTTGAATTTTCTTTCACCCGCCAGTCCGTCGCTTTGACATAGCTGTCGACCAGCTCTTTATAATCGAGGATTGTCGATTTCATATTGCGGATTTTTTCACGCTGCTTGCGATACAGAATGTACGCCTTGGCGACGTCGGAATATCCGGACTGAATCAGAATCGATTCCACGCTGTCCTGAATGTCTTCGACCTGAATCAGATCGTTTTTGATCTTGCCTTCAAAATCCGCGGTCACCCGCAGGGCAAGCATATCGATCACGCTGGGATGATACTGCTTCTGCTGAGCCTCGAAGGCTTTGGTGATGGCCAGTGAAATCTTGCTGATATCAAATTCCGTAATCATGCCGTCGCGTTTTACTACTTTATACATACTTCTCTACCCTTTCTTCCCTCTACAATCCCCGGAGCTCGGTGTCCGGCACCCATGGAAGCAAAATCCTCCGGAACGCTTCCATCTCTTCTTTTGTGCAGGCGTGCAGCCCCGGCTGGATCACCCGCTCGCTGTCGACAAACTGCTGCAGAACCAGCTTGCGTGCGCCCTTGACCCATTCACCCAAGCGCCGCATATCCTCCGCGGTATGCAGCTCTTTGACCACCGTCGTTCTGAATTCATACGGGATTTTCCCCCGCATTAACAACGCGACGCTTTTTTCAATCGCGGCAAGATCCAGCTTGGCCAGGCCGACCGTTTCGCCATAGCGTTCGCGGCAGTTCTTTAAGTCCATCGCCACGTAATCGACCAGCCCTTCGTCGATCAGATGCTCTAAGCGGTCTGGAAAACTGCCGTTGGTATCCAGCTTGACCGGATAGTCCAGCTCCTTGATCTGCCGTAAGAAGGCCTCGATCCCCGGCTGCAGCAGCGGTTCACCGCCGCTGATACAAATCCCTTCCAGAATTCCCTGCCGCCGATTTAAGAAATCAAACAATTCTTCCTTGGGAATCTGCGCCATATTTTCCGCCAGAAACACCAGATCAGAGTTCTGACAGAACGGACAACGGAAGTTACAGCCGCCGGTAAACAAGGTACTCGCAATTTTTCCCGGATAGTCAAGCAGCGTCATCTTCTGAATTCCAAAAATACCCACGCCTTCTAATTCCGGTTCTTCTTCCGCCAAATAATCCAGCGCGTTCGCGACCGCCTTACTTTGCAGCTTCTCAAACAACGCCGCTTCCGCTTCGCTCATGTTCTGCGTGATCTGATCCCACCATTGTTGGCGGATCAGGTAGATCTGACCGATAATCTCTTTCGCTTTCGCCGTTGTACGCAGCGTCCGCACGCGTTTATCCGCCGGACTGACCTCAATCGTAACGTAACCGACTTCTTCCAGCCGCTGAACACCTTTGGTGACGGTTCCTTTGTCGTAACAGCCCAGCTGCGCCAGACCGTTCATCGTAATGCCTTCGTTCTCATAAATGAAAATTAAAAACGGAAGCTGACCAGATCCCAGCTGATAGGCGTCCAGGACTTTATCGTAGTATTTTTGCGAACAGCGATATAAAATGGACGAATCCGTTAACAGCCGTCCTGTCTTTTCCATCCCCTCACCTCGATTAGTTGAAAATTCAACTATTAAGATGATAGCACGGATAACCTGGACCATCAAGCCTTGTAAACTTGAATTTTTTATTCAAATTTCGACTGAGTTCACTCAAAAGAACTAAGTCCTTTAACCAAGCCTGTTTCCACAGGTTAGCTCAAACTAAGTTAAAGATAATTTTCATTTTTCCAAATTCTGGATTTTTATGTAAACTTGTTTTCAACCTCATTGACGGTTATTCCATTCCTTGAAAGCAAAAGAAAAGCCGAGCCTGAGCTCGACCTTTCTCTATCGTTTGTGATAATTACGCCTGTGTTTGTTCTTCGTCATCCTCATCTTCATGCCATCTTCTGCCTAAGTACAGCGTTACGGCATTGATCAGGAAGAAGACAACCATCAACAGCGTCCACTTATCAACCAAGACCATCGGCAGCCGCATGTTTTCGGTCAGGACGAAGACGATGACCGAGATGACAGCCGTCAAGCCCGAGATCCACTTGTAGATTCTCTTGCGCTTCAACTGTTCCGGATCTTCTTCTTCATTCATCGCTACGGTCTGATTCTGATCTTCCTCGTCGTCATCCTCTTTCGAGTGCTTCGCGAAAATCAGGAACAGCGCCGCTAACAAGCCAAGCAAGCTGGCGATCAGGTTGATCAGAGCCCAAGAACCCTTATGGCCGACCTGCGGCTGTTCTGGTTCTTCGATCTCTTCGACTTCCGGTGTCGGTGTCGGAGTTACTTCTCCGCCGCCTTCCGGTGTTGTCGGTTCAACGATGACTTCTTCTTCCGGCTGCGGTTCAGGATTAACTGGACCTGGTCCCGGAGGTACAACTGGTACTGGCGGAACGACTGGCGCTAAGCAAGCCTGCGCTTCTTCATTCCATTCCGTGCCTGCCGGACAGCCTGGGTTAACAGGATCCGGATCTGCTGGATTTGCTGTAAAGGTAATCGTGAAAGTAATATCCTCTGTCAGATCCAACGCCGTAGTCGGAGCCATCGGACTCCAAGTACCGCCCTGATATCCGTTATTCGGACTTGCCTTCGCAATTTGATCTTCGCTCAGATGAGCAATGCCATCAACCGCATATTCACCATTCTCGTTGACCTTATTCAAGGTAAACGGACCCTGGTTAGCGGTAATCGTACCATTCACTGCGTTGTAGTTTACATGAATCTGATACTTATCCGGAATCTCGTCATGATTTTCATCAGCGCTGTAGTAAACGTTGACGATCATTCCTTCTTCCGTGATTGCTTTGCTTTCCGCATGGGTGTAAACGTAATCTTCGATGTCTATCTTATAATCTTCACCGTTGATCGTGTCTCCATGCTTCGCTGGAACTTCCTTCGCTGTTCCGATTTCAGCCTTCGTCTCTTCATCAATGTACTTCACTGTCGCTTGGTATTCATTGATGACGAATGTCGCTACGAATTTCATATCTTCATTCAATGCGATTTCTGTTGTCGGTTTTTCTGGTGTCCAGCCTGTCAGATGATAACCCAAATTCGGTTCAACTGTTGCGATCTGATTTTCAGCCAGATAAGCGACTCCGTCCATTGCATATTCATGGTTGGCATTGTATTTCGTCAATACAAATGGTCCCTGATTAGCAACAACTTTACCGTTTACTGCGTCATACGTAACTGTGATTTGATATTTATCTGCGATTCCATCTCCTTCTTCAGGGTCTTTCTCACCGATATTATCTGCATCATAGTAGAACGTAATTGTCAGATTTTCAGCTGGCATGGTTCCCGTAATGTTTCCTTCTTCATCTGCCTGCAATGTCGATTCATCAACACTGTCAACTTCGATATTCGACAGAACGAAATTACCATTTGCATTTTCTGGGCCTCTTGGAGATTCAGCAATAACGGACAGGTAATCACGTTTCTCGTCAGCCTTCGTCGTTGTCAGTTCTTCAACAACATTGTTATCAGCATCTCGATAAACATGGGAAACTTTGTAGTTATAGGATTTAACGTCATAGTTGACTTTGATGACCGCTCCATTGGCGATCTGTGCTGGAACTT
>NZ_QRUP01000034.1:0-25756 GCF_003459085.1 Holdemania filiformis
ATGGCTGTGAGCTTATGGTTTTTTCTTATTTTCCTGATTTGTCACAGCCCCTTCGTTTATTTATTTACAGTGCTTATCGAACCATTCGACCATCGCGGCCAAGCGCTGAATGCGGTGCGACGGCTTGCCGAAGATCGGCAGTCCATGATGTTCGCCATGGAACAACAGGAACCGGGTTTCCACGCCGTGCAGCTTTAACGCGTAGAACATTTGGATCGGCTCGGCGATCCAGCAGCGGTAATCCTGATCGGAATGAATGAACATCGTCGGTGTTTTGACGCGGTCGGCATATTTCAGCGGCGACTGTTCCCACACCAGTGCGACGTCGGACCACGGGGTCGCGGCCTGGTTGTCCATGTTGTAGGTGAAGCCGATATCGGTGCATAAGAACTTCGTGAC
This sequence comes from Holdemania filiformis, assembly GCF_003459085.1. NCBI lineage: Bacteria > Bacillati > Bacillota > Erysipelotrichia > Erysipelotrichales > Erysipelotrichaceae > Holdemania > Holdemania filiformis. The sequence continues at coordinate 400 of NZ_QRUP01000034.1, forward strand.
ATAGTTGGAAATGGAAGCTTCCGGGATCGCCGCCTTAAACCGGTCGGTCTGCGTAATGATCCAGTTGCTCATATATCCGCCGTAGCTGCTGCCGGTTACGCCCAAACGTTCGCCGTCCAGCTGCGGATACTGCGCCAGCACCGCGTCGGTAAAGGCCATCAGATCGCTGTAATCCTCTTTCCCGAAGCGTCCGCGGATATCGGCGAAGGCATTGCCGCGGGAATCAGAGCCGCGCGGATTGCAGTAGAAGACGAAGTAGCCGTTGGCGGCGAAGACCTGCATTTCATGATTGATAACCGGACCAAAGGTTCCTTTCGGTCCGCCATGGATTTCCAGAATGCCCGGATATTTCTTGTTGATATCAAAGTCCGCAGGTTTAATTACGAAACCTTCGTGACGGATGCCGTCGTTGTAGAACTCAATTTTTTCAATCGGGGAAACCGCGGTAGCCGCATGATACTCGCTGTTGAAATGCGTCAGCTGCGTTTCCGCTTCATTCTGCAGGAAGTAGATCTCCTGCAGCTTCTGATCGCGCAGACCGATGAAGACGATCCCCTTGTCCGTGACCTCGAAGTCCTCGATTCCGCCATGATAGCCGGACAGCCGCTGCAGCTGACCATGTTCATCGAAGCATTTCAGACAGCCGTCGTTTTCGTCAGTGCAACTGAAATAAATCTTGTCTTTGTACGCTTTGACCGCGGTGCCGAACTGCTGGATGCAGTCGGAGCCGAGCGAAGCGCCGTAGGAATTATCGTAATGCACCAAACGGGTGCGCTGCTGATCTTCCTCAACGACAAACAACGTGGCATGCTGATGCAGACCATATTCCTTGAAATCCGAGATCGCGGCGATGATCTTGTGATTGATATAGAAAGCCCAGCTGACGTTGACCTCATGATCCGGAATCAGCGTCAGATCTTTTTTTGTCGTGCAGTCGAACTGATGCAGCGAGCTTGGAATTTCCCGGACGGAGTCCATCGGATTGCTGATATAAAGCAGCTTGTTGTCCTGAATGTGCGCGATCGAGGCGTTGGCGGACGGTTCGGAAATCGCCGTTGTCGTCTGGGTATCCAGATCCAGCAGATAGAGGCGGGTGCGCTTCATGTTGGTGATGCCCTGACCGTTGGCCCAGAATGGAATTTCATCGAACCATTCGTAATCCTTGTGCGATTCGCGTTCTTTTTTCCATTGTTTTTTTTCTTCTTCGGTTTGGCATTCAAAATCGTTCATGCCGTCCGCGCGGTAGGCGACCGACAAAATCAGCTGATTGTCGTTTACCTTCTGGAAGCTGCCGACCGGCATCGCCAGACGGAACCATTCTACGGCTTCCCCGCCGTGAATGTTCAGCTTGTAGAAGACCGTCATGCTTTCGCCGTCCGTGGTTTTCTCTTTCAGCTTCGGATCGCGGCAGCCGGTGAATACGATCGTGTCGTCGTTCCACCAGATCGCTTTCTTTTCTTCGTTGCCGGAAGTTAACTGGCGTGTTTCGCGCGTGGCCAGATCCAGCAGCCACAGGTTGCCGGGATACTTGTCGGCGTCTTGATCCCCCGTGATCACGGTGAACACGGCGTGCTGTTGATCAGGGCTGACCTGCAGGCTGCCCAGATAGCGATAATCAATAAAATCTTGAATCTGTACTTTTTTCATGCTTTCTCTCCCATCTATCGACTATTCTATCACAAGCTGTTGGACAATGACGGACAAATGACAAGAAGAAGCATGAAATTTTGAAAGTTCGAAAACGATCAGGCTGGAAAAAATAAAGCCTCTTTGGTTTGTTGGCAGATCCGGCTGTTTCGTCCATTTCATCTCGTGTTATAATAAATCTGCTCATATCCGGCAAGGGGGGAACCTGAAATGGATTTCTATTCCAATAATTATGATTTGCTGACAGGCAGTGAGCGGAGTTTGCTGCACTACATTCTGGACCATCCGCAGACAATTCAGAAGATGACATGCCGGAAGCTGGCGGATCAATGCGGCGTTTCCAAAACCGTGGTGATCAATATGTCGCAGAAGCTGGGCTTTGAAGGCTATAACGATCTGCGTTTTTTCCTGAAAAACCGCGCGAAAGAAACGGGGCCGGCAGCCAGTGTGGAAACGGTGGAGGCTGAAATCACCGGCAATGTGACAAAAACGATGCAGCTCAACAAACCGGAGAATATGCGGCAGGCTGCCCAGTCAATCGTGAACTCGCAATGTGTTTATGTGATTTCCCGCGGAACGTCCAAGGCGGTCGGTAATTATCTTGAGCACCTGCTGCTGACGCTCAATGTCAAATGCATCAATATCCCGGATTACAATCTGCTGAATATCATCGCCCGTCAGATGACGCATGAAGAAGTGCTGATCGCGATTTCGCTTTCCGGGAAAACACCGATCATTGTGGAAACGGCGAAGATCGTCAAAGCCTACGGCAACGCGCTGATCACGCTCACCGCCTTTTCCAACAGCCCGCTGGTACAATACGGCGATTTAGCCTTGTATTGTTCTTCCAGTACGACGGATACCAAGATCGATGATATCGTAACGCGGATCGGGATGTTCGCGGTCGTGGATTTGTTAGTTCATTATGTTCAGGTTGAGCAGCAGAAATCGCATAGAAGTGGGTTTTAAGATAGCAAAGGTCTAATTTTTAATTGTTTTAAGCGCGGAGATCTTCGCGTTTTTCTTTGTTTGTTTTTCAGGATGTAAGCTTTATCCCATGATTTGTGACTGCGGTCATTTTTGATGACCAGGGTAAAAAAGACTGTCGGAAATAACCGGTGATTTTATTGAAATCGCTTTCAATCTCGAGTAATTTAGTAAGCAGGGAGGAACTGCTATGAAAAAGTATAGTGAGCAGATTCAACGTTTCGGTCGATCACTGCTGCTGCCGATCGGGGTTATGGCGCCGGTGGGCTTACTGCTTGGCTTATCCGCGGCCTTTACCCAGTCGTACATGATCGATCTGCTGCCCTTTCTGGGCAATCCAACAGTCAAACTGATCTTTACCAGCATCCGTCAGATTTCCGATTTGATCTTCGGCAACATTCCGATTATGTTTGCGATGGGTGTCGCCTACGGCATGGCGAAACGCGATAAGGGAATCGCGGTCTTCTCGTCTGTCATGGCGTATCTGATTCTTTTGATTACGATGAAAATCTGGCTGTCAGCTTCAGGGCAGCTGATCACCGAAGGCAATATCGCCGTCGGCGGTCAGGCGATGGTCTTAGGCATGCAGACGTTAAACGTCAACGTTTTAGGCGGAATCATTGCCGGTCTGGTCGCTGCCTGGGCTTCCGATAAATTCTATAATCTGGAACTGCCGATCGCGTTTGCCTTCTTCTCCGGCAAGAAATCGGTTCCGTTAATCTCCATGGGCGTGACGATCGTCATCGGTCTGATTCTGCCGTTCTTCTGGCAATATTTTATCGCTTTCTGCAGCAGCTTGTCCGGCCTGCTTCTGCATAAGATTCTCGGACCGGTGCTGTCAGGCTTTGTCAACCGGATGATGATTCCGTTCGGTCTGCATCACGTCTGGAATGCGATGCTGCGCTTCACGGAAGCTGGCGGCACCTATGTGATCAATGGCCAGACCTATATCGGCTATCTTGATGCGATGAATGAAATCCTGTTTAACCTTGGACCGGAAAGCGAGTACTGGGCGCTGATGCCGGAGCTGACCCGCTTTGGCGCGCAGAACCAGATGGTCAGAACGATGTTCGTTTTCCCGGCGATCGGCTTAGCGATGTACAAGACCGCTTATCCGGAGAACAAAGCGCTGGCGAAATCCTTAATTCTGACCTCAGTTCTGACGGCGGCGCTGGGCAATGTGACCGAACCGCTGGAATTTACGTTCCTGTTCATCGCGCCGGCACTGTATGTCATCTACGCGCTGATCGGAACTCTCGGCTCGTTAGCCCTCTACTTTATGGGAACGGCGGTCGGTTATATCCGCGGCACTGTTTTCGACTTCGTGATCTTCGGCGTCATGATGAAAAATTCCCACTGGATCAATATTGTGATCGTCGGCGTGATCAGCTTCTTCATCTATTATTTCCTGTTCAAATGGTGGATCGTCAAGTTTGACGTCAAGACGCCGGGACGGGAAGACGAACCTTCCGCGGATAACGTACTGATCCGGGAAAAGCGGTACGATGAAATCGCGAAGATTGTGATCGAGGCCCTGGGCGGTCCGTCCAATATCGGCACGGTGGACAACTGTATTACCCGCTTGCGGATTGACATCAACGACAACAAGAAGATCGACAAAGATCTGTTGAAAAAATCCGGGTGCGCTGGAATCTTCTTCCCGACAACCAAGCATATTCACATTGTTTTCGGACCATTAGTCGAATTTGTCCGCAATGCGGTCGACGATGAATTGGGGCGGCACGCATGAAGAGAACACCGCACACGATAACAATTTCCGGAGCCGGCAGCTGCCGGACTCCGGCCTTGATCGGGACGCTGATGCAGATGAAAGACCGTTTCCCGGTAAAGAAAGTCATCTTTTTTGATAAGGACCTGAATCGCTTCGGCAAAATTGAAGATTACTGCCGTTTGCTGCTGCATACCTTTTCCCCGGAAACCGAGGTCGTGGTGACCGGCGATATGGACGAGGCTTATTGTGCCTGCGACTTTGTTTTCTGCCAGATGCGGGTCGGTCAGAACACGATGCGTTCGTATGATGAAAAGATTCCGCTGAAATATGGTCTGGTCGGCCAGGAAACCTGCGGCCCGGGCGGTTTCGCCTACGGCATGCGTTCAATCGGCGGGATGAAGGAAATGGTCGACTGCGTCCGCAAGTATTCCAAAGAAACCTGGATTCTGAATTACACCAATCCGGCGGCCATCGTCGGTCTGGCGCTGGACCGGTTATATCCTGACGATCATCGCCTGATCAATATGTGCGATCAGCCGTATTCGATGATGGTCAGCTTTGCCAAGATCCTCAACGTCGACGTTAAAACGCTGCGGGCCCGGTATTTCGGATTAAACCATTTCGGCTGGTTCACCGCGCTCTATGATACGGAAGGCCATGACTATTTTGATACGCTGCGCGATTACCTGATGAATCACGACTTTAAGCCTTACAATGCGGAACAGCGTACAAAATCCTGGTTGGATACCTATCTGCGCGTCAACAAGATGATGAACTGTGTTTCAGAATATATCCCGACGACGTATCTGCAATATTATTTCTATGCGGACGAGATCGTGAAGGAAAGCGATCCGCAGTTCACCCGTGCTGATGAAACGATCCTGACCCGGGAAAAAGAAGTCTGGGACGTCTGTGCGCTGGCCCGGGGAAAAAACGAGCTGGGCGAGATTCCGGTGCTGACTTCGCCGGTGTTCGGTTCAATGATGGTCGAGGTGGCAGAATCGATCGCCTATGACTTAAATCAGGAATTCATCGTGATGACGCGCAACACAGGACTGATTGACAACTTCCCCGCGGAAGCCGTCGTGGAAGTCGCCGGAACCCTGGGAAAAGACGGCGTGCGGGGAATTCCGTACGGCCCTGTGAAAACGTTCTATAAAGGTTTGATGGAGAATCAATACGCTTATGAAGAACTGACTTGCGAAGCCTGGATGGAAAAAGATTATACCAAGGCGCTGCAGGCGCTGACGCTGAACCGGACCGTCAATGATTTTGATAAAGCGAAGGCGGTGCTGGACGATCTCATGGAGGTTAATCAAGATTACTGGACATTGGAAAAGAGGGATTAAACGATGTATTTAAAATCAACAAGAATTTACTTTCCTCATCAGATCTGCCGCAGCGGTTATCTGGAAGTAGCGGGTGAGGTCATCCGGGGCTTCTCTGCGGAAGTGCCGGCCGGCGCCGAGGTTATTGATTATGGCGATCATCTGCTTATCCCGGGTTTTATCGATCAGCATATCCACGGCTGGGGCACCGGCAGCTTCAACAACGATAAATCCGTCCATTCAATACAGGAAATGAAAAAGAACCTGCCGTATGAAGGGGTGACGAGTTTCCTGGCGACCTCCGGCGCGGAACCGGTCGAGGACCTGGTCGAGGGCATCAAAAATGCCAGCTGGGTTGTCGATCATCAGAAAGACGACGGCGCGACGCTGCTGGGCGTTCATCTGGAAGGCCCGTTTATCAATAAGGAGTACAAGGGCATGCAGCGGGAAGACTGCTGCATTGATCCGGACATGGCGATCATGCGGCGGTTCATGGACGCTCAGTCCCACCCGCAGATCATCCGTCTGATGACGCTGGCGCCGGAGCTTCCGGGAGCGAAAGAGTTGATCCAGTTCTGCCATGCCCATCACATTCAGATCAATATCGGCCACAGCGCGGCAACCTTCGACTGCATCCGGGATCTGAAGGAATATGGCTTAGGCGGCGTAACCCACATGTTCAGCGGCATGCGCGGGCTGCATCACCGGGAGCCGGGCGTGGCCGGCGCGGCGTTGTACTTCGACGACCTGAACTGCGAATTCGCAAAACAGACCGGCATGACCGTGCGGCCGGAAGTGTTCGCGCTGACCTGGCGTTTGAAAAGCAAGGATAAAATTATCATGACGACGGACTGCGGCGGGATTGCGCTGACGAAGAAAGAAAAGTATCATTATATCCGGAAGCAGACGTTTATTCCCAACGGCGACGAACTGATTCTGCGCAATGACGACGGCAGCGAGGAACATGTCGATATTCATGATTACAAGGCGGTGCGGAACCTGGAGCTGAGCTATATCAAATCGATCCGCAACCTGATCGCCAACGTCCATCCGTCCGTTCATGAGATCATGAAGATCACGGCGGAAAATCCGGCGCGCTATATCGGCGTGGATGACCGCAAGGGGAGTCTGGAAGCAGGCAAGGACGCTGATATCCTCGTCGTCAACGATGCTTTTGAAATTCAGGCAACCTACTGTATGGGAAAATTGTATAAAAGTGAGGAGTGAAGTTGATGTTTAAGAATCTGTTCAAACCGAAACCGGTGGATTTCGCCGCTCCGTTTAAGGGTCGGATCATGACGCTGGACGAAGTGCCGGATCCGGTGTTCTCAAGTAAGTCGATGGGGGATGGGTTTGCGCTGGAAATGTTGGAGGGCAAGGTATTATCGCCCGTGGCGGGCAAGATTGTCGCGGTCTTTCCGACCGGCCATGCGATCGGCATCAAGGCGGATGACCGCAATGAATATCTGATCCATCTGGGATTAGACACCGTGAATTTCAAAGGCGAAGGCTTTGCGGTGCATGTTGTCTTAGATCAGCGGGTAAATCCGGGCGATCCGCTGGTCGACGTTGACTTGGAATTCTTTAAAAAGCATAAGGTTTCCATGGTTTGTCCGATTCTTGTCGTCAATGCCAACAGCCGCAAAATCCGCCTGCTGAAAGAAGGCGTCGTGCAGTCGCAGGAAAAAGATTTTCTTGCGATCACGGCATGAACCAGGACGAAATGAACCTCGTTTTGGAATCCGCCCGGAGCGCGATCGCCAGGCACCGGCTGGCCTTGATGAAGTATTGTGTGGTTACGGCTCTATTGTGCTCGCTGATCTCGCTGGCGGCTCAGCAGTTTAACGACAATCTGATTCCGCTGGGAACTACGCTGGCGATCAATCTGGTTTTTCTGTTCGGCTTGGATTGGGTGATGCTGAAAGCGCTGCGGAACGAACCGTATTCGTACCGTGATTTCAGTCAGTTCGCAAAATATTTCAAAGCCTTATTGCCGTTGTTTGGCATATATGCCGTGATTCTGGCCGCCGGCGTCTTCGCGCTTCAGGCGATGATTCATCTGGGCGCGGTACTTCTTGTCCTGCCGGCACTGCTGGCGTTAAGCGTGATCTTTCTTAACTGCATCAATCATCTGACGCTGTTTTCAATGATTGAAACGCATCAAAGCGCGTGGCAGGCGCTGAAAGGCGGGGCGAAGCTGTTTTTTCAATCCAGAAAACTGATCTTGCACATCGTTTTAAAAACGATAATGCTGATCTTGCTGGGAAGTCTGGCGGTGTACGCGCTCAATGTGTTTGTTTACGCTCCGCAGATCGACGCTGTGCTGAAAAGTGCGCCGGAAATTACGGAAGCGCTGATCGATCCTTATTTCTCAACGAATCTCAGTTATCTGATTCAAAGCGTTGGCATGCAGCTGGTTGTCAGTTATATCGCAATCGTGTCAGGAATGACGTATGGAACGTATTACTTGAAACGGCGTTCTTCTGCTCAGCAGGCTTAGCTTTTACTGAATCTGTGATCCTCAACAATGAAAAAAGATCCTGCCGCAAAGCTTGGCGAACAGGATCTTTTTTCATAATTGCAGGGATGGAAATTTTCGGCCTTAAATCCCTTTATTTGCCAGGATTGATTGCGAAAGCAGAAAATACACGTTGCTCCAGCATCGGTTAACCCCATGATCATTGTAGCGCAGCAGGATATCCTGAATCACTTCGCCGGTGATGTTCACGTTGTTTTCGTTCGCCGCACGCAGCGCATCCTGCAAAGCGAGAGCAGGATCGGGATGCGTCGGGGTGTTGTAAAGCCGGTAACAGAACACCCGCTGAGCAGGAACCATCAGGCAGGCTTCGTTGATCGTCAGGCCGTATTGTTCGGCAAAACTCTTTTCGACGATGAAGCCCCATTGCTTATCATGCAGTACCGGCCCCGCCGGGTCATGAGCGAACCGCAGCCTGCGCGCTGATTTCACGGCTGGCATCCATTCCATCCAGGAAGGCAGAGCCTGATACACTGCGGGATCTTCCACAAAATTGTCATAATCTGTGTGGTGAAGGAAATAATGCGCCGGCAGCTCAAGATATTCATAGGGTGCGGGATTGTCCTTGGTCCTCGCCGCCCAGGCCGCTAACGCCTGATGTCCCTGATAAGAAACCTGTTTCTGCATCATCTCTTTTTTCAGCTGATCAGCGTTTTCCTGCATCATCGTCATCAATTCATCGCTGGAGACCGAAGCGAAGATCTGCCGGATCTCCCGTGAATGAAAGCCGCAGCTTTTTAACCGCAGACATTCAATTACCCGTCCGGCATTATGAAAGGCATAGCGCTTGGGAACCGTTGTCTTCTCAGCCGAGACCACGTTCAGCTGCTCATAATATTTTACGAAGTCGGCGGTTACGCCAAGATATTTGGAAAATTCCCCGATTTTATATTTTTTCATGAATTTATTTTAGCATAAGATCATTTTTTCGCAAAGTACTCTTGACTCGGTGTTACACCGAGTTTTATCATCCAGGATTGGAGGGATAATCATGGCAAAAAATATCACACGAAGAGACTTTTTGAAAACAGCCGCTCTCGGCGTTGCCGGCATGACGGCAGCGGGACTTCTGGGAGGCTGCTCAACAACGGGGAATAGCGCGAAAACCGGGACTTATACGCCGGGCACCTATTCCGCGACTGCTACGGGGATGGCGACCATTAAGGTAACCGCAACCTTTGATGCGGAGAAAATCACGGATATCGTTCTGGATCTGTCCGGTGAAACACCGTCGATCGGACAGGCAGCCGCTGAAGAACTGGTGAAACGTGCTTTAGAAGCACAGTCTCCTGAATTCGACGCGGTCACCGGCGCGACCGTTACGTCCAATGCCGTCGCGAAAGCGCTGAAAAACTGTATCGCACAGGCGAAGGGTGAAATCGACGTGACGGTTGTGGATGAAACTAGACAGACCAAGGAAGTGGTCGACTGGTTAGGCACAGAACCGGATACGCCGGAGGTTTCGGAAACAGTCGAAACCGGGACTGTCATCGTCGGCGCGGGCAACGGCGGCTTAATGTGCGGTGCAGTTGCGGCCAAGCTGGGCTTGAAATTCGCGATCATTGAAACCCTGCCGACCAACGGCGATACCCGTCACTGGTATGGCGCGATCGGCTCCAAGCATGCGCAGGCGGCGGGCGTTCAGATGGATATCAATCGTCTGAAGCGTGAGGTTTCCCGTTACGCTTCCGGTAAAAACTCCAAGGAAGTGCTGAATACCTGGATTAATGAATCCGCTGAAATGTCTGATTTTATCGACGAGCTGTATGCGCAGTATAATCCGGAATCAAAATGCACGTTTACTGCCGGTGAGGAAGCCTACTGGCCGGAAGATTGCCGCGACGGCTATATGTTCCCGGAACAGGAACATGTCTGGGGACGTGAAAAATCACGGAATGACATGCTTGCGGAATACATTGCGGATCATTCCGACGCCGTTATTTATTACAGCACGGATCTGGTAAAAATTGAGCGGGATGAAAATGGAAAAATCATCGGTATCATCGCTCAGAATAATCTGACAGACGCCTACATCCGCATCAAGGCGCAGAATGTCGTCATCGCCACGGGCGGCTACCCGGGAAATCCGGACATGATGGAACAGCTGGATCCGTTAGGCACCAGCGTAACGACCGCCTGCAGCTATGCTCCGCAGGATAAAGGCATGGGCATTAAGGCGGCCTGCTGGATCGGCGCCAAGCTTCAGGAAGAACCAGCTCCGATGTTGTTTGACCGGGGAATCGTTAAACCGGGCGTTGACGCCGGTTTGGTCAAGGTTGAATCGGGCGACCGGGTCTTCCCGGGAACTGTGCGGCAGTTTAATCTGGGAACTCAGCCGTTCCTGAAAGTAAACCGCAACGGTCTGCGTTTCACGAATGAATCCGGGCCTTACAATGATATGGTTTACGCCGCGGCGCAGCAGCCGGGTCATGTTTACGCTTCAATTTTAGCGGCGGACTGGGCGGACCAGGTCGACCGTTTCCATACGATCGGCTGTTCAGCTCAGACCCGTGCGAATCCAAAAGGTCAGCAGGAAGCGCTGGACAAGTATGTCGAAGAAGGACTGGCTTTCAAGGCGGATACGCTGGAAGAACTGGGCGCGAAGCTGGGCATGGAAGGCGAAGCGCTCACGAATTTCGTCGCGACCTGCGCGCGTTATGACGAGCTGGCGGCCAAAGGCAGCGACGATGACTTCGGAAAACCAGCGTCACGCCTCTCCCGCCTGAACACGGCGCCGTTCTACGGCTTCTGGCTGGGTGCTTCGTTGCTGACGACAGAGCAGGGCATTATGATCAACGGCAAGGGCCAGGCCCTGGATCAGAACAACGAGGTGATCGACGGTTTGTATGTAATCGGCGACGCTTCAGGCGGAATGTTCGCCAACAACTATCCATGCCTGATGCCGGGCATTGCCTGCGGACGCACGCTGACCTACGGCATGAAGGTCGCTAAAGTTATCGCGGGTGTTGACGAAGCTTAATTTACCGCAAGGTCGGGCAAGGCTGTTTCAGCCTTGCTTTTTAATTGCGCAACGCCGGCGGCAATTCCGGCAGTGAAGAAGGGAACGAAAAGGCTGATTTCTAACGAACGGGATGACCGGCGGGCATTTCCGCTTAAAAACTTCATCGCGGACTAGGAAAGTGCGGAAGAAATCATTATAATGGAAACAGGCATAAAAAAGAATGGGGGTAATCATTTGATCTTAATCCAAAAGGGAACCGTCCATGACGGTACAGGCCGGATTTTGGCTAAAACAGATATTTTGATCGACGCGGGCAAGATTGTTCAGATCGGACAGAATCTGAAGGCACCGGGGGCGCAGGTGATCGATGCGGAAGGAAAGTGCGTCATGCCGGGCTGGATCGATCCGTTAAGCGGCTGGGGCACAGCGGCCGGGCGCGGGCAGGCGCGCGACAACGATGAAACGAGCGATCCGCTGACGCCGCAGCTGGATGTCGTTTACGCGTTTGATCCCGACAGTATGATGTACCAGGAGCTGTGGGGCTACGGCATTACGGCGGCGGGCGTCGCTGCAAGCAATAACAATGTTCTCGGCGGCAGCGCGGCGGTGTTCAAGGCGTATGGCCGGACGACAGAGGCGATGTGCGTCAAGGCGAACGCCGCGATGAAGGGGTCGGTCGATGAGAAGGTAAAGCAGACCTATGGTCCGCGCAACAGCGCTCCGATGACAAAAATGGGGATCTTTTCCGCCCTGCGTGAATTGATCGCGAAATGCGGTTCAGAGAAAGAAGAAGACCGGAAGGATCCGAAGGTTCAGGCGTTTAAGCCGGTGCTGGAAGGCAAGCTGCCGCTGATCTTAAGCTGCAACACGAAAGCGGAGGCCGACGCAGTCCTGAAACTGTTTGAAAACAAACCGGTCAAGCTGGTGCTGGCGAATATGTATCAGCTGGATGAAAGTCTGCTGGACAAGGATTGCGGTCTGATCCTGGGCGATCTGACCGATGGGTTTAACAAGTACAATGCGGCGGTGAACTATGCCGCGCTGTTTTCCCTGATTGAAGCAGGCAAGCCGGTGGCGTTAAGCGCGTTTGGCGACGCGGTTTCGCCGGGCCGGGAGATCCTGATGTGGAACGCGCACGGCCTGATGGCGCAGGCGCGGCGTTTAGGCGCAAGTCTGTCCAGCGAGGATGTGCTGAAAATGCTGACAAGCGTTCCGGCGCAGTTGTTAGGCGTGGAGGATCGGATCGGGAGTCTGACTGAGGGCAAGGATGCCGACATTGTGATCTGGTCGGGAAATCCGCTGGAAACCTTCCGCGCCCTGCCGGAAATTGTCGTTATTTCCGGGGAAATAGTAAAGGGGGAACAAGCGTGATGAAACGATGGATCCGCGGAGCCAGAATCTTTACGATGGGGCCGCAGGGCACGCTGGAAAAAGGCGATATTTTAATTGAAAATGGCAAGATCGCGGCGATCGGCGAACAGCTGGACTGCGAAGACGCCGAGGTCATCGACGCGGCGGGACTGACTGCCATTCCGGGCATTGTCGACGCGCATAGTCATATCGGCGGCTTTGAGATCGCGACCGGAGCGCAGGATGTCAATGAAATGGTCAGGAACGTCACTGCCGAAGTTGAAGTGTTCGACGGGATCGATCCGCTGTCGCGTTCCTTTAAGGAAGCGCTGGCTGCCGGGGTAACCTGCAGCGCGATTGCTCCGGGCAGCGGCAATGTGATCGGCGGTGTGGTCTGCGCGGTGAAAAGCGCGGGGCAGGGCACAGTTGAGTCAATGTGCGTGAACCGGCATGTGGCGCTGAAAGCGGCGATGGGCGGCAATCCAAAGGGCGTCTATGGCAAGCGCAATCAGATGCCGATGACGCGGATGGGCGTGGCCAGCGTGCTGCGTCAGTATTTCCGCGACGTTCAGGAATACATGAAGAAACAGGAAGAAGCGCAGAACGATCCGGCAAAAATGCCGAAATGGGATCCTGCGATGGAAAACGGAGCGAAGGTGCTGCGGCATGAAATGCCGGTCAAGATGCACTGCACGCAGTTTGATATGATCACCGTGATCGAACTGGCGAAGGAATTCAATTTTGAATTCACGCTCGATCATGCGTGGGGCGCTTCGGATTATATGGAACCGATCGTGGCCGCCGGCTGCCCGGTGATCTTCGGTCCGATTGCCGTGGCCAAAGGGTTCGGCGAGTCGATTAAAATCGATATCGACAGCGTGGTTGAAATGGACCGGCGCGGCGTGCTGTGCGCGATTATGACGGATGGTCCGGTCTATCATCCGTGGCTGATCGTCGAACAGGCCGGCGAGGTCGTGCGCTATGGGGCGCCGGTCGAACGGGCGATCGCGATGCTGACGATCAATCCGGCGAAAATCATTGGCTGCGATCAGCGGATCGGCTCGCTGGAAGTGGGCAAGGACGCCGATATCGCGCTGTTTGACGGAATACCGACGCTGGATCCGGCGGCGGTCGTGAAGACGACGCTGGTCAACGGCGAAGTGGTGTACCAAAGCAAGGGCTGTTAAGCCCTTTTCTTATGAGGTGAGGAAAATGAGCGGAAAACAAAAAGTCGCGGCCGTGCGCTGCGCTGGTTATGATCAGGCTCTTATCGGAAAAAAGCTGGATTTGTTAATGACGGCCATCGGTGCGGATACGCTGATTCAGCCAGGCATGAGCGTGTTGATCAAGCCGAATCTGTTGTCGGCGAAAACGCCGGAGGAATTCACGACGACACATCCGGAGGTCCTGCGCGCAGTCATTCGCTATGTTCATCGGCATGGGGGAAACGTGACGCTGGCCGACAGTCCGGCCGGGCGGTTTACGCCGGATTCCATCCAGCTGGTGTATCAGAAAACAGGATTGCGGGCGCTGGCTCAGGAAGAAGGCTGCCGGCTAAATGAGAATCTCGGCAGCGTCGACAGCGGGCTGCGCGCCGGCAGCGAACCGGTGCCGGTTCTGGAATGCGTGGCGCAAGCCGATTTGATCATTGACTGCTGCAAGTTTAAGAGTCACAGCTATACGGTCGCCAGCGGCGCGGTAAAGAATATGTTCGGCGTCATTCCGGGCTTGGTGAAAGCTCAGATGCACGCCCGCTTTCCTCAGCGCGAATCGTTCTGCCGGTTTCTGTGTCAATTCTGCGCGCATGTCAAACCGCAGCTCTGCGTTATGGACGCGGTGGAAGGCATGCAGGGCAATGGCCCCAGCAGCGGCGACCGGTATGACGGACAGCGGCTGTTAGCAGCGCTGGATCCGTTTGCGCTGGACTACGGCGCGTTAACCCTGCTGGGGATTGATCCGGATCAGACGCCGATCCATCGGGAAGCGGTGAAGCTGGGACTGGTCGATCCCGAAGCGATCGAACTGATCGCTCCTGAAGAGGCGTGGGAGTCGTTGATCCGTCATGATTTCCGGCTGCCGGAAACGATGAAGGGACTGATCCAGCTGATCCCCTCGCCGCTTGCCGCGCTGCGGAGGCATTTTGCACCCTATCCCAAGCCGGATGCCGCGCGTTGTCTGGGGTGCGGGGAATGTGTGCGGGATTGTCCGGTTCAGGCGATCACGCTGGCCGATCACAAGGCGGTCGTCGACCGCCGCCGCTGCATTCGCTGTTACTGCTGCCAGGAGGTCTGCCCGGCGCATGTTGTTCAATTAAAGCGGTAAAACCTTACAAAAATCTTAATTGTCGGTGAAAAACGCGAGCCGGGTATGAAAAAAAGGTATAATAAGACCAGCGAATGGGAGAGAAGTTATGAATCAGAAACAAACGATGAAAAATCTGATGCGCACGGTAATCGCTCTGTTGATCTTGGTGGGGACTTTATTGATGGTGCTGGCCGTGATTACGCTGCAGAAACCTAAAAACGGAGAGGTGCAGGTCGCGGTCACGCCGCCGGCGGCGACCCCGCAGCCGACACCGGTTGTGGAGAAAGCCGAGCTGATTATGGCGGGCGACGCGCTGCTTCACGGGGCGGTTTATACCGATGCCAAGACAGCCGAGGGCAATTACGATTTTACCGAGATGATGAGCACGCTGAACCGCGTTCTGGATCATTATGATTTGAAGTATTATAACCAGGAAACGATTCTAGGCGGCACGGAATTGGGCTTGTCGACCTATCCTTGCTTTAACTCGCCGCAGGAGTTCGGTGATACAATGATGGATCTGGGGTTTAACCTTGTTTCTCTGGCGAACAATCACACGCTCGACCGGGGTGAACAGGCGATCCTGAATTCGCTGGACTACTGGTCAAACCAAAATGCGCTGACCGCCGGATCGTACAGCTCGTTTGACGACCGGGAGGAGCTGCGAGTCCGGGAAATCAATGGAATCCGGTATACGCTGTTGTCCTATACCTATGGAACTAACGGAATTCCAGTGCCGGAAGGCAAGGAATATCTGGTCAATGTCTATACGGATGAAATGTTGGCGGAAGACATCGCCAAGGCCCGCGGGGAAGTCGACGTGCTGATGGTCGCGATGCACTGGGGCGAGGAATACACGCACGAGCCGACTGCGGAGCAGCGGCGTTTAGCGCAGCTGTTGGCGGATCTGGGCGTCGATATCATCATCGGCAGTCATCCGCATGTCGTTCAGCCGATCGAATGGATCGACGATACACTCTGTATCTATTCGTTGGGAAATCTGATTTCCGCTCAGGATGGAACGTTTAAGCGGGTAGGCTTGTTAGCGGGCGTGACGATCACGAAAACGACCTTCGAGGGTCAGAGTCATATCCAGCTGAGTGCGCCGCGGGCAGATCTTGTTTATACGCAATACACTCCGGGATATCATCAATTCAAGCTGAAATTCTTTGATGAAATTGAAGAAAGCGAGCTGAAGGACGTCTGGGGTGTTTACGATCAATATGGCAAGATTGTGACCGACGGCGGTGCGGTAAGCCAACTGGGCGGATTGTGATCGGACGAACAGGCGGAAAGCGTCAGCGCTGAAATAAGCGTGAAGTATCAGAACCAGCACGGATCCTTCGAGGTAATTTGAAGGATCTGTTTTCTTTAGATGGAAATTGAAGGATGCGGCGTTCGCTGCGCAAGGGGGGAGTTTTATGAATCTGTTTTCAGGGATCGGCTTATGGTTGGCGGGAAGTGCGTTCCTCGTATTTTTTTGCGCCGGGTTTGTTTCTAGGATGAATTTCAAGCTGAAAAGAGTGAGCCTACTGCTGGGGACGGGAGCCTGGTTATTCTTTGTTTTCTCGGCGACGCTCAATGGGCCGTATTCAGCGGAGCGGTTCCATAACTGGAATCTGATCCCTTTTCAAGGAATTGGTGAGATTGCCGGAGCGTTTCAAAGCGGGAAAGTGAACGGATTTTACCTTACACTTATGATAAGGCAAGAACTCGCGAATATTCTGATGTTTATGCCCGGCGGGTTTTTAATTGCCACGGCTTTTCCTCAGTTCAGGAATTGGAGAAGAATTCTTATCTTTGGCGCAGGATGCTCGCTCACAATTGAGGTCATCCAGTTCCTGATTGGGCGGATCGCGGATGTTGACGATGTGCTGATGAACAGTTTCGGCGCGGTTTTAGGATTTGTTTTGTTTCAATTCAGCGGATTGGGATTCAGAAAGATTAGAAGCTTTTTTGCGCAGAAAGAAACAAATGAATAAGTTCCTGAGTTAATCATTCTGATTTAGCTGGTTTTAAGATCCTTTCCAGCAACCTGGATTAAATCTTGAAAATAGTTACAAATAATTTTGCGATTTTGTCGAAAAAAAGTGAATTTTCATGAAAAAGAGGAAGGCTTTTTTGAAATTACCGCAATATTAACAAGTAGAGGAGGTGGGTGAATGTCCATCGATCTACGAGAACGGAAAAAACTAAAGAGAAGAACGATTTCTTTAATGGACGACTGGGTCTTTAAAGCGGTGATCGGCGATCCTGAAGATGAGGTCTGTCTGTCGAGTTTTTTTCATGCGATTGATCCTGATTTTAGAAAAGTACGGTTGTTGCCCGGTGAGAAAAAAGCAGGGCATCCTGACGACAAAGCAATTCGTTATGATATCTGCGGCGTGATCAACGAGAAGATTTATTTTGATCTGGAAATCCAGCGAAACGGGAATCCCGAGGAACAGGGAATCCGCATTGTTTTCTATTTATCGCGGCTGCTTTCCGGGCAGAGAACAAAGGGAAAGGATTATCGGGAACTGCGGCCGGTGCGCGTGATCATGATCACGAATTTCCGCTTTTTTGACGATCCGGAGGTGAGCAGCGATGTGTTTTATTTAGTTGGAGAGAAAACAGGAAGAACCTTGACAAAGCACATTCAAGTGAGTATTATTGAATTAGCAGGAGTGGAACGCTTACAACGGATTCCAGTCCAGGATTTAACGCCGCTGGACCGGTGGCGCATCGTATTAAAATTCGCCGGTGATCCGGACAAAGCGGCGTGGATTCAAGCGATCATGGCGATCGACGAAGGATGCAGAAGGGCGGTGGAGAAAATGATGGAGATTCCGATGAGTATGATCGAGTACATGTGGGAAACAAAGCGGCTGGACAGAGAAATGATGCGGAATTCAGAGATCCGTGAGGAACGGGAACGAGCCGTGAAGAAAGCCAGAGAACGAGCTTTAAAGCAAGGGATAGAGCAAGGTAAGGATCAAGGCGTACTGTTGAATCTTGTAGCAATTGCACTGAAAAAAGCGAAGAAGGGAATGCGGGCTGCTGAAATCGCGGACATGTTAGAGGAAGAAGAAGCTCGCATTCGAATGATTCTGAAAATCAGGGAAGAACATCCGGATTACACGGAGGAGCAGATTGCAATGAAGATGATTCGTCATTCTGACTGTCTGATGTCATGGAACGGCGCAGACAGTTTTGATGAGAGGGCTTGCAGCTGATCTGCTTTTCGATGTTCTGGTATCTTACGAGATCAAGCAGGTATAGCTTCCAGCGATTGATCCTGATTTAAAGTGAAATCATTATTCCAATGTAAAACACTGGCAGGCAAAGTCGACTTTAACTTTGGCCAGCCAGTGTTTAGTTTTTCTTCCAGCAACTTGTTTATTGCAAAACTTAGATTACACAGACGATGAATTTAGTTTACCACCAGGGTAATTTCTTTTCTCCCTGCGGCGCGATCCAGTTTTTCCCTTCCAGAAATGGAATTAACATCCGGAAGAACAACACTAACAATCCAATCTCAATCGGAAGCATGATCGTGTTTTTCACTAGACTCTTGGCAAAATAATACAGATAACCCTTGGAATATAACATGTAGCTCCATAAGGAGCCCAGCCCGACATTGACGAACAAATTGATCAGAAAGCGGCTGAGCGCCAGCTTCAGCACTGTGATTTTTGTCCGGTAAAGAAATAAAGCAAAAATCAAAGCGCCCGCCATGCTCGATAAGGTGTAGCCTGGGAAAAACGGTCCGTTAGGATGAATTGCGAATTCGATGAGATCGCCGATTCCGCCGCAAAGGACGCCGACGACCGGGCCGCAAACGGCACATTGCACAGCGGTGATCAGGTAGGTAAAATAAACATAGAGATTGTCGGCCACCGGAATCCTGAACGAAGCGATGGCCATTTTTAAGGCCATGCACAAGGCGGCAATCGCGAGAATCCGGACACGCCGCGTTTCCGCGGACGCTTCTTTCCAGTAAGCGCGGGAAAACGGATGAGAAAAGAGAGCTTTGGAAAACTGAGCCATAAAAAAACCTCCTCTTTTCCCTCTGACAGGTAAAAGAGAAGGTCATGCCTTCGATTTTCGGGTCAGCGGGATGCGGAACCTGCACCGCAAGAAACCTTTTCGTCCTTCTGACAACTCCCCGTTCAGAAAGCACTTAACGCGCAGGAACCTACTCTGTTTGTGAAGAATATACCCCGAAAGTGTCCGGATGTCAAATGAAATTTAGAGAACGAAGAACAGATACAGCGAGTACCCTAAAATTAAGCTGAGGCCCTGCATTTTCGATCCCTTCTCTTTGAAAAGCAACGGCAGCAGCGCCAGCAGGGTGATCAACAGACAAGCCGGCATATCCAGCGCCAGACTCTGCGCGGAAACCGGCAGGGCCTGCCCGGAAACAAAGGAACAAACCGGAAGGATCAAGGTCAGATCAAGGATATTGGCGCCGATCAGATTGCCGATGGACAAGCTCGATTCTTTTTTGACAATCGCGGTGATCGTGGTGACCAGCTCCGGCAGCGAAGTTCCGATCGCGATCATCGTGACCGCTACGATCCGCTCCGGTACGCCGAAGAAAGCCGCCAGCGCACTGCCGCTGTTGACCAGCAGCTGCGATCCCGCGACAATGCCTAACGCTCCGAATAAAAACATCACGATCCGCCGTCCGGTTTCTTTGCGGGTTGTCTGGATTCGCTCGCCGTCTTCCTGCTGCTTCATCGCATTGCGGACATTTTCCGCCATGGAGATCAGGAAGATCACGATCAGAATCAGACTGCCGGCTAAACTCAAGGCCCCCGATAAGCTGAATCCCAGCAGCACCGCCGCGGCAGCGATCAACAGCCCGCAATGTTTGACGTAATCCTTCCGCTGGATTACGATCGGCATGAAAATCATCGCGACGGCCAGAATCAATCCGGTGTTGGCGGTTACGGAACCGACGGCGTTCCCGATCGCCATTTCCGTTTTCCCCTGCAGCGCCGCCAGCACGGAAACGATCATCTCCGGCAGGGTGGTGGCCAGACTGACAATCGTCGCGCCGACAATAAAGGAAGGAATGCCGGAGGCTTTCGCGATCCAGCTGGCGGCGTCGACAAACAGGTCGCCGCCCTTGACGACCAGAATGACCCCGGCGATGAATAAAATGACTGCGACTTCAATACTCATAGTCTATCTCCTCTTTCATTTCATAAGTTTCGATAAAAAAAGAAGACCTGCCTTACGCTTTGCTTTAAGCGTCAGACAAGTCTTGTCAATTACCTCTAAGCCAGACGAAGAAATTCCGTCATGTTGTTGACTTAGCAACGCAGATTTTCTGCGGTGACTACTCCCTTATCAATCTTGAATATTCTAACAAAAAGGACGCCGGCCGTCAATCGTTAAATCGTCATGAAAACCTGTATAAACCTGCGGAATGATTGACTTTTCAGACCCTGCCCGTATAATTAAAGCGCAAGCTGTCCTGGTTACAGAAAGGAACGGTACAACAACATGAAACAAATCAATTGGATTGCGGCGCTGCAGCAGGCATCGTCGCTGGAAAATATGCAAAAAAGTGGGATCACAACGATCCGGATCGGTATCGAGGGTTGTTCCGTCCGCTCCGCCCGGCTCTTTTCCAAAGCGGAAGCTGAGGATATCCTTAACCGCTGCCAACAAGCTGGACTTCGGCGGGAGATTGTTTTCAACCGCCTGTGGATGGAGGAGGAGCTTCCCGAGATGGAAGCCTGGCTTCAACAAATTCAGATCTGGAATCCCGAGGGCATTGTGTATATGGATCCGGCGGTTTTTCTGGCCGCGGAGAAGCTGGGATTCCAAGACCGCTTGATCTACGCTCCGGATACCCTGATGACCAATTCCCGGGATCTTCAGATGATGCTCGATCTGGGCGTCGGCCGCGTCGTGCTGGCGGCGGAGATCACGCTGGAGGAAATCTTGGAAATCGCGCGCAAAACAGACGGGTCCAGACTGGAACTGCAGATTCATGGCCGGCAGGTGATGGCCTATTCGCGCCGGCCGCTGGTATCGAATTATTTACAGGTCATCGGCAAGTCCGTCGACGATCTGCGTCACCGCCGCGACCTCTATTTAATCGAAGCGACCCGGACGGGGAAAATGCCGGTTCTGGAAGAAGCGGAAGGGGCGGCGGTGTACATGGAAAGTACGCTCTGTTCCCTGGATCAGCTTTCACAGCTGGCGGCCAGCGGGATCTGTCACTTTGCCTTTGACAGTCTGTTTTCCTGCGACGACGAATTGATCGACGCCCGGAAAGCTTATGAGGCGGTGCTGGAAGGTGCGGATCCGGCGGAGTTGAAAAAACAGCTGGAACAGCGCTGGCCCGATCTGAATTACGGCTCCGGCTATTATGAACAGAAGACCAATTTAACCAAGGAGGACGCGGCATGAAAAAAACGATTGAACTGTTAGCGCCCGCCGGCGATCTGGCGCGTTTAAAAACCGCGGTCCGCTACGGTGCGGATGCCGTGTATCTGGGCGGCAAGCGGTTTTCGCTGCGTTCGCGCGCCAGTAATTTTGAACTGGAAGATATCGCCGAGGGTGTGCGGTTTGCCCGCGAATATGGGGCGCACGTCCATGTGACGGTCAATATCATTCCGCATGAAGACGACTTTGACGGTCTTGACGAATATCTGCGGCAGCTGGAAAGCATCGGTGTGCATGCCGTGATCGTCGCTTCGCTCACGATTGTCCGGCGGGTGAAAACGGTCGCACCGAAGCTGGAGGTTCATCTCAGCACGCAGATGTCCAGCACCAATTCCCAAGCCGTTCGGTTTTACCAGCGGCTGGGCGCGGACCGGGTTGTGCTGGCCCGCGAATGCACGATGGATCAGATCCGGCAGATCTGCGGGCACAGCGAGGTTCCGATCGAAACGTTTATCCACGGCGGCATGTGCGTCAATTATTCCGGCCGCTGCACCTTAAGCAACGCGATGACGCTGCGCGACGCCAACCGCGGCGGCTGTGCCCAGTCCTGCCGCTGGCGCTATCATCTTTATCAAGGAACTCAAGAACTGAGCGATGACAACCTGTTGTTTTCGATGGGGTCGAAAGATCTGATGGCCGCCGATTATGTCCGGGATATGATCGACGCAGGCGTGGCCAGCTTGAAGATTGAGGGACGGATGAAATCGGCGTATTACATCGCGGTCGTCGTCCGGGCTTACCGGCAGCTGATCGACTGGCTGCTGGAACACCCGGAAGAAGACGCGCAGCCGGCAATTCTGGAAGCCCGGCGCGAACTGATGCGGGCTGAAAACCGGCCGGCCTGCCTGGGCTTTTTGGCAGGCATCCCTGGTCCGCAGGATCATTTGTACGACAACGCACCTTCACGGGTAACGCATGATTTTCTGGCCCAGGTGCTGGATTACGATTCCCTCCGCAAGCAGGCGCTGATCGAGGTCCGCAATCACTTTGCGCTCGGCGAAGCGCTGGAAGCCTTCGGGCCGCATCTGGAAAATACCACTTTTGTTTTAGAAACGATGACGGATGAGGAAGGAACTGCCGTCGAGGTTGCCAACAAGCCGATGCAGCGCTGCTGGATCAACACGCCGGCTGTTTTGCATCCCTACGATTTAATCCGCCGGAAGGAGCAAGGAAGATGAATTGGTTTGAAGGCGCGCTGAGCGTAAAAGCGGTGATGATGTCAGACCGCCGGCCGGTGATCAAGCTGGTCGTTGATCAGAAGAAGAAAGATAAGGATACGGCGTTTATTCTGCGCCAGGCTGCCCAGCGCCAAATCCCCGTGGAACGGTGGCCGCGCGAGAAGATCGATCAACAGGCTCTCGGGCGTACCCATGGCGGGATTTTAGCGCTGGCCGGGGATCGGAATTATCAATCCGTGCAGGAATGTCTGGACGCTCCGCAGCCGTTTATCGCAGTCTTAGAGGGAATTGAGGATCCATTTAACCTCGGCTATGCGTTCCGCACTCTGTACGCTGCCGGGTGTACGGGCGTGCTGATGGGCAGCCGGGATTGGCAGACCGCCCAGCCGACGATTGTGAAATCCAGTGCCGGGGCCAGCGAACAGCTTGCCTGGTGTCTGTGCGAAGATCTTGGCGCGGCCGTCCGGCAATGCCGTCAGGCGGGATGTGTCTTGTACTGTGCGCAGCGCAGCGACGCGATCGATTATTTTGACGCCGATTTCAATCAGCCGATCGTCCTGGCGATCGGCGGGGAACTGCGGGGACTGAGCCGCGACGTACTGGAACAGAGTGATCAGAATATCGTGATTCCCTATGCCCGTCCGGTGCGCAGCGCGTTAAACGGCACAAGCGCTGTGGCGGCGATCAGCTTTGAGGTCGTGCGCCAGCGCCGCTGATTTCGACATGAGTGGAAAGGAACGGACAAGATAGACAGGAACAAGCCGGGTTGCTTTGGAGCCCGACTTTTTTTGCGTTTTCTTAAAAAACGTGCCGTCCGTCGATTCGAAGCATAGACTAAAGCGGAGCGGTTACGCGCCCGGAACACGTTGTAAGAAGCTTGCGTTAAGCAGCTTATTCCTTTGACAAAGCCGGACCTGCCGCTTAGATCATAACGAACAATCAGTCCGTCCGCTATGCAAACACAAAAACAAACCATAAGAAAACATAACAAAGTAAATGAAAGAAATGAAAATGTAGAAGAAAAATCTTTCATTTCTGATCGAAAGTGCTATAATGGACTGGTGTTGAAGGAGGTCCGGTATGAAAGAAGCGATTTATCTCAAACGCAATATGGCGTTGATCAACTACACCAAAGCGTACTACACGACGGCAGAGGAGCTGTTGTCGAGCGAAGGTTTTTCAATGTTTTTGGATTTGTATTTCAATTATTGTTCGCATACCAATCCCCAGCTGTTTGAATGGCTGCGGCGCGGACTTCCGATCGAAGAAGTCAAAAAAGACCTGATCCGCCTGTTAAAGGTCATGCAGGTGCTGGAGGTTGAGGAAATCGCTCACCCCTATTTCCGCGAGCGGCAGAAAATGTTGGCAGTGATTGAGGATTGTTATCATTTCTGGCGGAATATGCAGCGCTATTCCATAATTTATACGCGCAATGAGGAAGGGCTGCAGCTGGCGAATTTCATGGAAGCCGACGCGAAGTTCCATCAAATGATCCTTGATTTTTACCGCACGGTCCAACAGAAGACCCAGGGGTCGAAGAACCGCGTGTACCGTCAGCTTCAGGCCGGAACCAACGCCAGCCTGCTGCTGCGCGATTACCCATGGCCGGCGCCGGAGGGGCATCGCGAGCTGGGTGACATTCCGTTTGTGCATACGATCATGATGCGCACGCCGCTGATCATCCATCCTCGCAGCAACAAGCGCTTGGGCATGTTTACCGAGGTGGACGCGAACCCGATGGCCGAGTGGGTCAAGGGTGACGAGGAATGGATGTGCTTTCCGTTAAAAGTCGGGTCGCTGTTGTGCTACACTTATTTTCATCGCGACTTTACCGCCGGGGCGGTGGCGCTGGCGAATCTGTTCGAGCTGGCGTCGGATGAGGACTGCATTGGAGCCAAGCCGGATCTGCTTTTGTTGTTCGGCAATCCGGATGGTCAGAACGATACGGTTTTCTATCATGACCAGGCAAACGCAATGTGGGTCGGCAAGGTATCCTATGCCGATGTCATCGAATACTTTGGTTATTTAAAGAAGATGATCCTGACGCTGCACAATCTGGCGATGATTGAAAAAGGCTGGCTGCCGCTGCACGGCGCGATGATCAATCTGACGCTGCAGGATGGAACGAAGAAAGGCGTCATCATGATCGGCGACTCCGGCGCAGGCAAATCGGAAACGATCGAAGCGCTGACCAATTTAAGCGAGGATGTGATCGTCAGCCGGGAGATCATCTTCGACGACATGGGCTCACTGCATCTGGATGAACAGGGGCAGATCCGCGCCCAGGGTACAGAAATCGGCGCGTTTGTCAGGCTGGATGATCTGGATAAAGGCAGCGCTTACCGCGATATGGACCGGTCGATCTTCTTTAACCCGGAGAGCGCCAATGCGCGCGTTGTTATTCCTGCTTCGCCGTATGATACGATCATTACCGATCAGAAGGTCGACTTGTTCCTTTACGCCAACAATTATACCGACCGGCGCGGCCTGCGTGCTTTTGACAGTAAGGAAGAAGCAGTTCAGACGTTTATTGAAGGGAAACGGTTCGCTTTGGGCACAACCCAGGAAAAAGGGTTGTCCACCACCTTCTTCGCCAATCCGTTCGGGCCGATGCAGAAACAGCCCGAATGTCTGAAAATCATCGATCAGATGTTTGCGGCGCTGCTGGATCAACATATTTTCCTGGGCGAGATTTACACCGGTCTGGGCTTGCCGGAAAAAGGCGGCAACGCGCTGGAAATCGCGGCGAAAGAACTGTTGGCAAAAATCAGCGGGAAATAATCAGGTTGTCATCGTACAATACAGTTAAAAAGCCGGATTTTCGTCCGGCTTTTTGTTTAGTACACCCGACATGGGTGATAACTAGACGGTGAAAGTCCGTTGCGCGGT
>NZ_QRUP01000035.1:0-20192 GCF_003459085.1 Holdemania filiformis
GAAGTTACGCATTTTTTTATTTTTTCCTATCCCTTATCTGTCACAGCCTCTTACTTACTCGGTTCACAAAAATTGATCCATTCCCGGCCTCAGCCGCCCAAGTTTCCAAAACCAGCTGATACCTGGAAATTATAATCAGGGATATTATCGTTTCGCGGCTTCCTTTATCCGGTTTCATTATGGAAAGTAAAGATCAATTCGATGCTTTTGAAATCATCCCTTCTCCCATTAAAATTTCCTGTCATGCCAAGATAAACAAGCCTGATAATCAGGTCTGAACCTATCCGCTTCTTTTATTTCTTCTGTTTTACTTCGACCCGGGTCGGCTGCAGTGGATAGCTGTAATGCAATACGCTATGCATACCGCTGTCTTGGTGTTTCTGATAAAATGTTCCGGCAATCCGATCCGCGAGCTTGTCCGCATTATCAACGGTTAATCCGGAAACCAGAACGAGGTACTGACAGCTGCTGTACTGTGTAAAAACATCTCCCAGCCGCAGCTGATCGCGAATAACCGTGCCCAGAATATCCATATCCTCATCCCGCTGCGACAACGCCGGAAAATCGCCCATGTTGTCCGTCAGGGTAAATAAAAGAAGATACGCCGATTCCTGAGAGCGGCACATTTTTCGTTCGGCAAAACGATAAATGGCTTTAAAGGTTTCATAATCCTGGCAGAAGGAACCCGGACGGGTTGGGTTTTCACGCATTTCGGAAGCAATTAATTTCATATCGATTGTCACTCCGCCGTTTCCTTCCCGCAGCTTGAATTCCATCGCCTGATTCTGCCTTTCAGAATTATGTCCGGATTTTTTCTCTCGGATCTGCTGATTAGCCCGGTCATACAGACTTTGATACGTATCATCTGGTCTTCTGGCCGTTTGCGTTATCGTAAGGTCCAGCCGCAGATCCAGGCATTCGCGAAGATGAAGGTGCCGCAAACGCTGGCGAAGCTGCGTGCACAGCTGTTCGGATTTCTTTTCATCCTGTCCGCTGAGCAGCACTGCGAATTCATCGCCGCTTACACGCCCGATCAAACTGTCGCCCGGCAGCATCTTTGTCAGCACATAACTCACTTTCTGCAGAACCTGATCACCGGTAATATGACCATACCGATCGTTTATGCGCTTGAAGCTATCCAGATCCATAAGAATGAACGTGCCGGTTTGTTTGGCAAGCAGCCAGGCGTTGCACAATCGTTCCATGGCCTCGCGTTTATACAGCTGGGTCAGCCAGTCACGTTCCGAGTTGTCTTGCAGCGCTTGATTTTCCGGTTCAAATGATTCCCGGGACTTACCGTTGCGTTTCACCGCCCGGTTTTTTTTATCTGATTCCTGTGTTGTTGGATTCATATTGGTTTTCTCCTTCGCTTCAATGAATGGCAAAAAACGATAACTTTCAGACGTCATCGATTCATCCGAATCAATAGATGCAGATTTTCAGGGAAGAAAACAGATTTTCCGATTCATAAGTGTTCTGAAAACTTCTGTTTTAACCCTGTCCGTATTTTCCATACGGTCTTCCAGCCAAGTTCCGGCAGGCGGACGTCACTGAAAAATAATTCCGCTGTAAAAAATTTTACA
This sequence comes from Holdemania filiformis, assembly GCF_003459085.1. NCBI lineage: Bacteria > Bacillati > Bacillota > Erysipelotrichia > Erysipelotrichales > Erysipelotrichaceae > Holdemania > Holdemania filiformis. The sequence continues at coordinate 1,584 of NZ_QRUP01000035.1, forward strand.
GTCTAACGAGGTCAGATTGCATCTATCAGTCCGGCTTTCCACAGACTCGTTCGCTTTCAATTGAGTCTTTTGATATTCTAGGTAGATTTCGTCTGATCTGTTGATCTGCATACCCGGATCTATTTTATGCCGGCCCACGACTAAAATCCGCATCGCTGTCACCTCGTTTTTTTATGTTAACACATCCCCCGTTACAAACCCGTTACAAACCGGGGCTCGCGTTGCACGCAAAAAAAAAGACTCCCCAGAGGAAGCCGCATACTTCGTGATGATGGCGCTGCGTTTATTCCAGGCGGAATTCCGCCCATTCGTAACAGCTGAGATAATCGTGGCGATAACGATTCACAGCCTGCGGATCGCCGTCCAGAAAGTGATAACTGTCGCAATCCAGCCGATCTGGAAGAATTGCGAGGCTGTTCCATGAGCGCAGCAAAATTTCTTCAATGCCTGCCGCCTGCAGCGCTTCCCGCAATCCTTTTACAACGATCCGGAAATAGCCTTTTTTACTGGCGTCAATTGAAGCGTCGCCCCACAAAGCGGCGCAGGCATCGGCCGCCGTCACGCTGGCGCCGCGACGGTCGATCAGATAAGCCAGAAGTTCCTTTGATTTTGCGCGTTTAAACGGAACTGGATGTCCATCCACAAAAATATCGAAGCCGCCGAAGGTCTGAACCCGCACTCGCTTACGCTGCATCGTTTCGCCATAGGCAAAGGTCAGTTCCCAGCGCAGCGCCTCTGCTGTGACCGGTTTTAACAGATAACCCGTCGCGTGCATCTGAATCGCGCCCAGTGCATATTGTTCATGACTCGTAACAAAAATGATATGCGCCCGCGGACACAAATCTTTCAATTGTTTTGCCAGCACCAGTCCGTTCATGCTCCCCAGTTCGATGTCCAGAAACGCGGCGTCGAAAGAATGATCACGGACATAGGCCAGCGCCTGGCTGGGAATGCTGAACGCTTGCAGCACACTGTCCGGAGCCGTTTCCGCCAGCGCTTCTTCCAGATCTTTTAAGGCAAAAGGCTCGTCGTCGACTGCGATATAATTCATAACGTTGCTCCTTCCTTGGGAATTGTGATGGCGGCCGCGGTCCCCCTGCCGGGCGTACTCCGCAGCGTAAGCGTCCCGCCGCATAACAGGCGCAGCCGCTCCCGCACATTTTTAATTCCGATATGGGATTGATTGTCTTCCCCCTCTAATTTATCAGGGAAACCCAAACCATCGTCGCTAACTGTTACAAGGTAAGCGTCTGCCGTTTCCTCCGTCCGGATGGTAACGGTGCCTCCTTCTTCCCTTCGTAATACGCCATGACGCACGGCGTTTTCCACAACCGGCTGCAGCGTGAGCGAAGGAATCGAAAAATCCCGCGCCGTAATTTCATAAACCACTTTAAGCCGGTCCTGAAAACGTTGATGCTCCAGCGCCAGATAATTTTCCACATGAAGAAGCTCTTGTTCAAAAGGAATCGGCGCTTTGCTTTCCAGCGAATCCATATTTCCGCGCAAAAACAATGAAAAATCCCGGATCGCCGCTTTTGCCTGATCGGGATCCACGTCGCAGAGCTGGCGGATGGTCGTCAGCGTGTTATAAAGAAAGTGCGGCTGGATTTGGGAAAGCATGATCTCAACCCGGGATTCCGCTAATTCTTTTTCCTGCTGCCTAATCAACAGATCACGCTCGGACTGAATATTGACAAAAATAAACAACAGCGCCAGCGTTACGCCGACATTCACCACCGCAATCCCGCGGATAAACATCTGTAATGCCCCAGCGCCCAGCGGAATAAAGATGTACAACAAAAAGAAGATCACTTCACGGCGGCTGAGCTTTTTCCGATGCAGAACGACCAGCCAGGTAAACGACAAGTAACATAAAAGTGGTACCAGCTGTGAAATCGCGAACAGCGAACCTCGCTGATAGCCGGCGACGGTAATGGTAAAAATCGCTCCCGTGAATGGACTGATCACCGCGAAGAAAATCTGTACACTGCATAACAGCGTAATAATCCACAGAAAAATTGTTCTTGCCGGGCGCTTCAATTCCAAATACTCGTTAATATAACGGGCAAAAAAATACAGGACAAAGGCGGAGCTGGCATAATACAGGACTGTCAGCAGCGAAACCACGATCATTAAAAATGGAGTCGTAATCTCCCGGAAGCACCAGTCGCCCAGATCGCCGATAATCATCAATCCGTTGGAAACGCTGATGCCCATAAAATAGAGGTTTAATTTCTGATGCCAGCGATAATCATTTCCAAGATAGATGATCGGGATGAGGGATAAAATCAGGCAGAAAAGATCCAGCGCAATATTGGCAATTAAGAAATTATCCACAGCCGCTCCACCCCTGTTTCTTCAATTTCATGATTTGAGACCATTATAACAGAACGAACAAGAAAATGATGCAAGTATCATTCTGAAAGACAAAACCTCCCAGAACCCCTCGTCAGTTTCTTGCCTGGAAGGTATTCCTGATTTAAGATCTCTTCCTTCTCTCCCTCCGCTTCCAGAGTTCAAGACTTGATCGAAGATTTCTTCCTTCAGATGTATTTTTTATCTCGCGGTTCTTCAAGTTCGTTCTGCCTCGAATTCCAGCTTTCTCCTCTGGAAGCTGTTATCTTTGGACAGACTGAAGAACCGCATTTCTATTTAATTCTGATATCCCATTCCGCGCCGCGCGACCAATTTGACTTGTGTACGCTGGATTTACTTGAATAACGCCATACCCTTCATTCCAACATTTTCTCTCTATTGCTTCCTGAATCTGTTTCGTCGCAAACTCGGATAACATCTGTCCGCTTTCAACTGATGCTGAGCCTCCCATTGCGCTGCGCAGGGAAACTAATCATTCGTGTAAAACCATCGTTTCAATTCTTTCTGCAGCGATTCTTCAAACGGTAGGGGGAATCCCCCAGTCTTTCAGAGTCAGATAACGATAAGTAGTATGAAGGATCGAATGATACAGAAGGATAGCCTGGGCTTCTTCAGGAAGCAATTCATCAAACTAGATCCGGTCAGAACCCGTTTTTGTTTTCATAAAGAAGACCTCACTTTCAGAGAATGCTCAGCTTTTCCATTGAGCTAATTATACAATTCATCCTTCCTCACTTCAACGCATTTGAGTTTGTTTCATCATTTTCATTATCTCGTTCAAGGTATCGGTCATTTTCAATTTATTCTCCCGAATCCTCCGTCCTTTCAGTGTGTACCAAGCAATGAATCCCATCGCTTTAAAATTCTTTAGCTTCATATAATTCTAAAAAGTTATTGCTTTATTCTTTCTTTTGAGAAGCACATTCCTAATAGTTAGCTTTTGAAATCCGCACATTTTTCATTTTCGGAGCTGTCCTTCAACACGCCTTTATTTATTCAATTCACACCGGTCGATTAATTCCCGGCTGTCAACGGCATAGGTTTCCAAAATCAGCTGATTTCCGGAAATCGTGATCAGGGAAACCGTCGCTTCCTGTTCCGAGATGCTGAAAGCGACAGAATCCGGTGTTTCGTCTTTCAGTTCATAGAACTTACTGCCGCTCGGCGTTCCTCCGGATACATACAAGACATCGCCACGGCGCTTCCGTCCCTCCTGCCGGCCGGTTGCCGTCTCCCCCTGTATCAGCAGGGAACGGCTGTAATAATGATCATGCCCCGAAAGCACAACGTCGACATTCAGATCTGAAAAAGCCTGGGCGTACGCATCGCGGGCAGCCATGACCTTTTCATTATCCGACCGGTCTTTACTGCCAAACAGCGAATAATGCATTGTTACAATCACCCAGCGCGGCTTGTGACGCGTAATCGTCTGGCTGAGTTTGTCCAGATGCGCCTGCGTATCCGTATCCATACAGTTCAGCGCATAGAACAAAGTATCGCCGTAATCATAATAGTAATCCGAACCGTTCTTCAGCCGTTCAAATTGACTTTCAAGCAAGTCCGTATTGCCCTCATGGTTGCCGATGTTGACCGTAACCGGAATCTGCTTCAGCGCGGCCGGACTGCGGAAAGCCCGATATTCCTCCAGCGCTTTCTCATTGTCGCTGCTGTTGACCTGATCGCCGGCAGTCAAAATGAAGCTGAGATCCGGCCGCAGCTGTGCCAGCGTATCGACGGCTTTCTCCCAGCCGGCCTGATTCTCCTCGAGATGTTCCGTCCGGATCTGAACATCGCCGACAAACCCAAACGTAAAGGGTTGTTCCGGTTGAATTTTGAACGATAAAACTTCTGAGCTGAGGTTATGCTGCAAATCCACAATTTGATACACGTACGACTGCCCTTCCGGCAGACTGCTCAGCTTGCCGTGATAGCTGAACGTTCCGCCGACGCCCGTCTTCCGTCCGCCCATCAGCTTTCGGCCAGCCGGAGTGCGCAGCGCACTTTTATCGTTACCCGGCGCCCAGATCAGCTCATAGGTTCCCTTGTTCTCCGTCAGCCAGTTGACGATCACTTCATCGTGCTCCGCACCTTGTTCGAGAATCAACCCGGACAAGTCGAGCGTCTGACTGAGCGAGGTTTCGCTGGAGGTTTCCAAAACCTCAAGATCAAAATAAATATCCGAACTGGTCTCGTCGCGCTGATGCAGCTCAACCGCCAGAACATTGCGGCCTGGCTTCAGCGAATTCAGGTTATTGATAACAAAGATATCATTTTCCACTTCGCCTACGCGCGCAGATGAACCGTAGAGATTTTCCGCAGTATACCCGCCGTCAGGAATATTCGAAGCATACACCAGCTCGCCGTTGAGATACATCATCACCGCATCGTCATAATGAATTTTACCAGTCAGACACCGGACGTTGCCGAGATCTCCAACATCGAATTCCGTGCGGAAATAATAAACGGGAATGGCTCGCTGATCCGGAAGATAATAACTCAGCAGATTGCGCGGCGCTTTCCGGTTGACCATTTTTTCCAGCTGACCGTAATGGGAGCCGAAGGCGCCGGTCCCGCTCTTCCAGGCGGTATCGTCATAATCCGGCTCAGTCCACCGCAGACTTGCCGAAGGATCGGGATTTTCGCCATGGTCCCAATAGCGCCAGGATGTCCGTCCGCTTTCTACCAACATGACCGTGTGTTCCTGCGCCATGGTTTTCAATGTACCGTTGCGTTCCTTCTCCGTATAACTTTGCCGCGTCATGACTCCGAAGACCAGGACAAAGCCAATCAGAAACAGAGCGCACACTGTACCTAGAATCAGTTTCAGCCGTTCCTGTCTAGAATTGTTCATCATCCTTCACTCCCTCCTTCCTGTGTTTCCCGGCGGTTATGCGTATATCGCTTCAGATCACCCCAAACATTCTTTTTCCGGCGATAACCGATCAGCGCGTTCATCCGCACCAGCATCAGGATAAACCGGAGACCGACTAATTCAAAGCCGCTCAAGAGAATCGTGCGAATAACGTCGAGAAAGGTCAGCCGGATGTGCCGGGTATGGATTTGGGTAAAGAATGCGATAATGGTCAGCAGACAGCCGAAACCGGCGTACACCGCGAAGAACAAAAGCATGAACGGAACGTTGATGAGATTAACAAAATACGATAAAACAATGGTAAACAGGCCGAAGACTTCAATGTAAGGCGACATCAGCTCATACAGCCAGAAATACAGAAACGAAATCGTTCCCATCAAACCGTATTCCTTCTTGCCGATTGCGTATCGGTAATGCGTCAAGCTTTCAAACAAACCGATATGCCAACGCCGCCGCTGCTTCATCAGATCGAGCAGATTCCCCGGTCCCTGCGTCCAGCAGATTGCGTCCGGAGCGTAGCGAATGCTGTAATCCAAATGATTGGCACGGCAGAAAACATGCAGCTTCACGACCAGTTCCATATCTTCGCCCATCGTTGAAGGATCATAGCCGCCAGCCAGAATTACCATTTTTTTCTGAAACAGGCCGAATGCGCCGGAAATAATCAGATTCCCGTTGAAGTGATCCATGAAAATCCGTGAAGCCAGAAATGAACGGTCATATTCCAGCACCTGCATCGCGACGATCATCCGTTTCGGCAGAGAATATTTTGTAACCTCGCCGTCAACCATTTCTACGCCGTTGGAAATCCGCACCTGTCCGCCGCAGGCCACGACCTTATCATTTTCCAACACCGGCTTGGCAATCTCGAACAGCGAATCCTTCTGTAGCATCGAATCGGCATCCATGCAGATAAAATAGGGGAAACGGGAAGCGTTGATGCCCATGTTCAGCGTATCGCCTTTGCCGCCGTTTTCCTTCAGGATCAGCGTCAGCTGAATCTTGTTGGATTTCGCTTCGTAGATCGCGGTTTCCGGCTTGCAGCGCAGCTGACGTCGGATCGGCCGTTCGATCTTCCGCATTTGGAAATAGTCGATCATGCGCTGAGCGGTTTCATCGGTGGAACCGTCGTCGATCACCACGATTTCAAACAGCGGATAGTCCTGCCTCAGCAGCGTGCAGACCGTATCCACAATCGTGGTTTCCTCGTTATGAGCAGGAACCAGAATGCTGATCGGGATAAAAAACTTCCGTTTCAGGTTGTTTTTCAGCTCATCGTCGCGGCGTTTTTGATATAAATCAAGAGAGCCGACAATCACTGACAAGAATAAAAACGTACTGTATCCGAATAAATAAACAACGAAGAAAACATCGACACAGAACAAAAAGGTTTTTATAAATTCAATCATTTTTCATCCTCCCATTCCTGCAAAGACGGAAGCGCTTCTTTCGATGCCGGAGGAGATTGTGTTCCAGCCAGCCGTTGCCAGCCGGCCAGTACAGTTGGCGATTCTTCTTTTAAGGATGGATCAGAGGCGGTGCTGAGCACCAGCTGCTCCGTTTCTGGTTCCAGCTGGATCAGACCTGCGCTCAGCGCTTTGTAGCGCAGCATATCCCGTCCGTAGGAATCATTCATCTGTCGAATCATTTCCAGAATGGCCAGCGGTTTCGCCAGTCGCAGCAGCGAATCGGAAGCATTGTCGCGAACATACCAGTTATCGCTCTGCACGCCGATCAGTAAGGCCTTGATCGTCTCCATCTCCGGATAGCTTTCCAAGGATGCCGCCGCTATCGCCGCGTATTCCCAATCCCGCTTTGCCCATTCCCTGACAATCTGCCGGAGCACATCCCCGGCCGGATGGTAAGGATATTTGCGGAAATAGCGCATGACTGCGAACGTCACTTCCCGATCCGTCTCCGGCTGCGACAACAGCGGATATAAAGTTTCCCGGAAATTCCCGGATACCATACGGATAAAATCGATGAACGCGACCTGATAGTGTGGTGTGAATTCATCCCAGTTTTGCCAAAAAGCTTCAGCCAGCTGTTCCCGGTCGCCATGAAATTCCAGCAGCCCATCGGTCACCATTTTGCGGCTATGCTCAATTTCATGCCGTGCCAGGACGCGGTACGCCTTGACGATTTGCTCGATACTGCCATGAGCGTACAAAGCGGTGAGCGCATTCTCCCGGCAGTAGATGGAAGACACGGCCGTTAGCTGGATCATTGCCGATGCGATCGGATCATGGGAAGTTTGCCCGCACAATCCAAAGCGCGTCACAAGATAGGCGAAATAGGAACGCTCCATCACGCTTTTCTTCATATAAACATCAATCAGCTCCGTAAACACCGGCTTCAGCGTCAGCAGCCAGGCCTGCAGCGGTTTTACCGTCAGCGGATTCTGTTCCAGCGTTTCCACCGTTCCTTCCAGGATGACCAGCTGGTGTGTACGTTTCAATTTTTTCTTTATTTTTTCATCCACATCGGAAGAAGTTTTCTCGGGGAATAACAAAAAACGTTGCAGGCGGCGTGCCTGGTTTTGAATTTGTTTTTCTGTTCTCCGCTGCATCCATTTGTTTTTTCCTAAGTAAAACAGATTATACGCCAGCATGCAGAGACACAGCGTCATGTAAACATAAATCAGATAATCAATCCGGATTACCATGCCTGCCGCCTCACTTTCCTGCCCAGATATCCTGCATCGCGAAATAGCCTTGCTTCAGACGTTCATGCGAAGTCGGATACCGGCCCCAGCCTTTAAGCGGCAGATCGGTCATCGGAATCGGCGTTGCACCGTCGGCTGACAATCCGACTCCGGCATAGATCTCACTGATTTTTAAACCTTCGATTCCGTAATGCTCATAATAATCATCGTGAATCATCATTTCGGATGGATTGAGGAAATTCAGCAGCGACCACGGCAGACGAATTTCAATCGTGTCGCCTTGAATCATAAAATCGGCTAACGAATCAAAATCAGGACTTTCCGGATTCGCGTTGCCATGGCGAAGCAGACCGGTCGGATAAGTTTCCGCCACATCGATTTTAACGTTTGCCAATTCGTCATGCGGATCATCCGGAATCTGCAGCACCAGATTGATGTCGACAAATTCTGAGGTATCCTTCGGCGGAACATTGAGATAAGCGTCTTCAAAGTACACACGATGAGAGTAAATGGCCCGCAGCGCTTCATAGCGTTTCTGTACGACCAACTTACTGTTTTCCATCCCATCTAAGATCAGCACAAAGTCGGCCGGCCGCTCAAACGACCGCGCGATGCCGTCGCAGCGTCTACTCCCGGTCTTGGGTGTCGTATCCAGCGGAATCCAGAGTTTATCTGTCTGCGGATTATAATTTTCTTTATTGACGTACAGATACAGATATTTTTCATCGTATTTATAGGCCAGTGAGAGCTGTCCGTACGGCGTATCCGTCAGCTGAATCTGATCGTCCGCGGTCCATTCGCTCACGTCGCCGTCGACATAACAGACGCTTTTTTCATCGCCCGGATCAAAGGCAAGTACGCCGAAGAATTGTTCATTGGTCTGAACGTCGCTCCAATACGGCGTTTTCGTCAAATCGGTATAAGCCATTGTGTTCCAAGTCCGTTTAAACCATTCGTCCTGCCACGTAAAAACGATCGATCCCGCGCAGCCGGCGCTCATGATATCCTGATAACAGGTTTTCAGGGCTTCTGCCTGGTCGGCCTCGGACATACCGCCCTGGGCACGCTGGGTGTTGCGGTCGCTCTGCGCCCGTCCGCGCGAGCTCGGCACGCCGAATTCCGCAATGACGACCGGCATTGTATGATAATCGTTCAGCGTTGTCAGATATGCTCGATAGGAATTGAAGACACCGTCAGCACCAACAAACTCCTGCTTGTTTTTAACCTCAATGTCCATGACATCCATAAATCCATAGTAATCAGGATAGTATGGATAAACATGATAAGACGCAAACTGGCCCGAAAGAAATCGGTCAGTCGTTTGGATATGCTCGACGTCAACCTGTTCAAATTTACGGAAGTAGTATTCGACCAGCGAATCCCATTCGAGCGGATCCGTTGTCGGCCAGTTGGCAAACGCGATCAGCCGCTGGGCTTTGTAGGTCTGCGTTTCATATTCGATGATTTTATCTCCAACCTGCGCCAGCATTGCTTCAAACGGCGTCGCGTCGTCCGTGGTCGTCATGTATTTTCCATGATACTGATTTTTCTTATTCTGCATGTGATCCGTGAAGGCTACCGTCGTGTCTTCCCACTCCACGCCCAGGATATAACCCAGAACCCATTGCGAAATATCATGGTTGTAAGAGCCGCTGCCCAGACCTTCCCCTAAAGAAAAACGTTTGTTTCCATGAATGATATCGACTAACGTCCGGCTATCCTGGATCATCGTATTCATGAAGTCCGGATCATAGGCGTCGCGATGAGAGAATAACGTATAATCGTTCACCCACAAGCCGTGGATTAAATACAACGGTTGTTCACGGTCTTTGTTGTATTCCCAGAACGCGTTGTAGAAATCATCCTGAAGCAGCGTATAAACGCGGATGCAGTTGGCGCCCATCGCCTGGATTTCCTCAAACCAACGTAAATAGGTTTCCTTGTCAATCGCGTAATCTGTCGCGAAATGACCCGGAATCCCGCTTCCCAGATTGACGCCGCGGATCTCAAAAGGCGCTAGTCCCTGACCCTGGTCGACGAGGATCGTCTTGCCCTCCACTTTTGTAAATGTCTCTACCGACGTTTTTCGCAAGCTTTCCCATTGAAATGTCATCCCGATACGGGAGGACAAAAACAGCCACCCGGCGGCGAACATCACGATCACAGTACAGGCAATAATAAATTTTTTCATGTGTTCTCTCCTCCTTCCGGCTCAATGGTTATACTTCTTAACTGCCGATTCATGGCAATATTGCTTCAGCACCTCAATATTTTCATCCAGCCAGGCCAGCCGCTCCAGATACGCGTCATGAAACTGCTTCACTGCCGCTTCGTAGGAGCGCGGATTCTTTTCCTCCGGCGACAGCTTGTTGCGCTTATCCAGATTCCCCGGATCAAAACTGTAGCCCCAGACCGCGAAATTCCGGTCAACCGCCGGTCCCAGATAATCGACGACTTCCTGAATATAAGCTGATACCCGTTCATCGCTCAGAATCCCTGCACGCAGCTGGCGGTACCGGTAAATCACCTGATGAATAAAGTCCTCATCCTTGATCAGCATCGTGAACCACGGCGCCTGAACGGACACGAACTGGCGAATCAGATAATCGTCATCGGAACTTTCAGAGACATTGCCAAGACTGTTGTTGAAATCCCAGACTACCGGCTTAAATTTTCCATTGACATCTTTATAGAAAAATGTTGAAAGATTCCCGGTGTCATGCTGCACAAAAACCTCCATCAGAATGAAATAATCAACGAATTCATCAACATCGATGAAATTTTTATAACCATAGCGCTGCGTGTCGTAATCAAAGGAATACAGCGCTTTTTCAAACCGACTGAGATCTCGCTCGATATAATCCTTCAATGGAAGCGTTAAGGCTTCATTCTTGGGATAGCGAATATCAAAGAAAGCGTTTTTACGCAGAATCTGCGTATATTTCGTGAAGTTTTTCGCCTCGCTGAGCGGATCCGGTTGAGTATCGTTATCCAGCTCCACAATATAGCCGGTAACATTTCGCGTCTTATTCGGCTTCTCGATTTCGATCCGGCCCTTTCCGGTACTAACGGTTTCCATCATGACGTACACCCCGCGGTATTCGCCGTTAATGACCACCTCGCAGAACCGGACGTCCGGCGCATAGTCCATCAGCTCGCCAGCCAGGTTCATCGCAACATAGTTGCGCATTAACGTCTTATCCAGAAAAGGGCCATGCAGCGCCCAGTCATGATCCGCTTCCATCCCCATCATCGAGACTTTTTTATTTTCTCCATTATGATGAATCGTTTTGATCGCAAAAGACTGCTTGTCAAACCAGCGCGAAGTGTTGCCGCGCACACGAATCCGGATTTGCGTCTTCAATGAAGGCGGATCCTGCGGTGTGTTCAGCTTATCATCCTGATTGATAATTTTCATATTCGCAACCAGAAACTCCTCGCCGCTTGACGTCAACGTCATCTTTCGATGAGATGGGTCATCGTCATAATAAGGAACTCCTGGAATTTCCTCATCCGTCTCAATGATCACCAGCGGCAGGTGCGTGCTCAGCTGATCCACATCCACTGCATTTTCGTCATATTGATACTTTGAGGTTTCCGTTTCCCGGATACAGTTCAGTGCTGTTTCCGGATTATAGGCAGGCGCCGCTTCGCGGTGCTGATGAATCCGTGTCTGCATTTTTCCAAAGGTCAGCTGGGCGGCACCGCTGACTACGACCGCGGCTGCCAAGGTCAGCCAGGCCACTGTCCGTTTACGCATACGCCGGACCTCTAGCTGCTGATATCATCGTCTTGAGCGACGATATTCACATATTGAATATGCTCGATCTGGTATAATTCCTCATCGATACTCGAAGTTTTCTTGAGGTTCTTCTCATAGGTTTTCCGCGGTATTTCATAGATCAGTTCAATTGTGTCGCGGGTTGTGTTCTTGACCCGCAAATCCAGACGTCCGTCAAAATAATGCGTAATGACCGACATGATCCGTTCTTCCGTACTGCGCGCACCGCGCACGATCAGCAGCATGCGGTTTTCATTCTTGATCCGGCCCAGCACTAACAGGACCAGAAAGACCCCGGCGGAACCCAGCCCCGCCGTCATATAATCGCCGACGCCGCAAGACAGACCGGCGACGATCGCCCAGAAAATATAGACAGTGTCGCGGGAATCCTTGATCGCCGTTCTGAAACGCACGATGGAAAGCGCGCCGACCATGCCCAGCGACAGTGCGACGTTGTTGCCGATTGCCGTCATAACAACCGTCGTCAGCACGGTCAAAACGACCAGGCTGACATTAAATTTGCGGCTGTAAACGGTGCCGGCATGCGCCAGATAATAAGAAAGATAAATGACGAAGCCCAGCACGATCGCAATCAGGATCTGTGCCAGAATCTGACTGGCGTTCAGCGCCTCGATTTGCTGCATTAAATTCGATAAATAAGAACCCATTTGTAATTACCCCCTTTTAATAAAATTCAGTGTACCGCAGCCCAATCCGCCGCGCCATGCAATACTTGCTCGCGGACAATTCACTCTGGTTGCAGCTGCGGAGAATGTCGCGCACGTAGGTAAGCAGGAAGTGATTGTATTTGACTTCCAGAATGGTTTTCCACGGATCCAGTACCGGCGCCATCGCCAGTTCGGGATCAAAAATATCATAATGGAATTCGTTAGCCTGAATATCGCTGTCCAGCGTGATGCGGATGCTGTTTTCCGGCAGCACATAGGCCTTGCGGCGATATTCGACTACCGTTTTCGGCAGGTAATGTTCGCGGTTTAATATGGCGTAGCATTCGGCGGCGAACGCCTCCTTATAGTTTAACAACGGAGTGAAATCCCCAGCGATCAGCCGCTGAGCGTCTTCGCGCTTAATCGGCAGCGAACGCTTGAGCTGATTAGAGCCCTGCTTTTGTTTCATTTCCAGAAAGGCGATTTCATCCTGCGGATGATACACTCGAAGGCGCATTTTTCGCCGTTCCTCAACGCCGTCCATCTTCGCGTTGAAATCCCGGTCGCTCAGCGTATCGAAATACAACGAGCGCACCTGATAGCCGCCCTGCATAAGATCGCCGTTATGCGCATCCTGGTGCAGCAGCGCATCCAGCTGGCCCTCGAAACGAGCCCGCTGCGTCGCTGATATCAGAAATTTTCGTTCCTGCCGGAGTACCTCGTTCATTCGTTTTCCTCCTCCATCATTTCAATCAACGGCTTTGACCAGTGATAATCGTGGACGATGCTGATCGACGGAAACGCCTGGTCGACTTGATTCCAAGCCGCCTCTGCCGCGGCCAGCCCCTTGTTGCGGTAAGTCTTGTCTTCCGTCAGCCCATGCTTACCGACACGCTGAAATTCCAGAATACAGTGCAGGACTTTATCATATTTCTCGGCAAACCGCGCTTCTGTTTCAAGCTTTTCCGCCTCTGCTCCGCAGTCGTAATCCATAACCGCCACCTCATCGCAGCCATCCCGGATCAGGATTTCCAAGAGCTCCGTCAACCCCTGGTCATCGTAATGACGGGGAATGCAGGCGATGAAGATCAAATCGTGCTTTTGCGCGTAGCGATAAGCTTCGATCATACCGGAAACGTAGGTTTCCATGTGCCTGGCAGGATCTTCTTTCCAACGTGAACGGGTGTACGGTTCCACATCAACCATGACGCCGTCAAGCCGCTCCGCCGGCTTCACCCCGGTGTTATACCGGACGAGTTCTTCCAGATATGCAATCAGGGATGCCCCGTCAGCCTCATAGCCCCACTCCGTTTCCCCGACCAGCGCGTAGGCTTTTACCTCTGACTGATGCAGATGACTGACGAAAGCGGCTGTCGTTTTGCGGTCAACCGGAACGCTCAGCTCTTGATACCAATCGGTAATCTGAAATTTTCCAATCAGCTCGTTAACGTCATTCCGATCTTTCACCCGTTCCTCCTGCCATTCGAACATCCCCCGGCGCAGCGAGGGCGAACTGTTGTTTGCAGTCGAACGGAAAAAGTGTAAAGAGGACATGAGGCTGATTCCCAAAACCGCGAACACCGCGATTCCCCATGTCATTTTTTTCATAAAATCCCCCCCTCTGTCATGAAAAGATTGCTTTTTGCGTTCTTTCAGAAATCGATCTTTCTAGTCTGGATGACGGGAATTTTCCCGTTTTTTTATAGTTATCCAGTCTCCCAGACACTGTCACAAAATGTAAACATTATGTGACAAATGTTCTTCATCATTTTCCAATCATGCTATGATCTGATTCATTCCTTCATGCCTTGCCAGTCAACTTATCTTTTTAAAGCACGTCTTTTTGTATTAAGCTTGACAAGTTTCCTTATAAGTTTAATCTATCCTACATTTGATTGCGATAGTCTTTTCAGAAAGAGAGGCGCAATGTCGGTAATAATTCGCTTTAGAACTATCCTGATTTACTTCCCTGCGTATAGTTCACTTTTCCTGCTAACATCCAGCTCATCTTTCTCTCTCGGTTAAAAATAACCAAAAGAATACTTTATATAACCTTTTACTAAATATAAATGAATTTCCAGTATTTTTCAAGAAGTTAGCGCGATCCTGCGATTCGTAATTCTTATTTGCTTAGGCCTGGCAATATCTTTTAACATCTAGCTGCCCTACCATAATCCCGGATCTCCCGCAATAAAACCACTTGTGTCAATCGTTTATTTAAAATAATCTAAATCCATAATGGTCTTCATTTCTAATCAGTTTTTAAGCAAATTTCTTCATACTTCTTTCACTCTTTTATTAATGAAACAGATTTTTAACTTTGAATCTCAAAAAATAGAATACCGTAATCTACGGGCTTTAGAGCGTCTACCAGACCTAAAACAGGCCTTTCCAGAGGGTATTATCTTAACACATCTCCCGTTACAAACCCGTTACAAACTGAGGCTCGCGTTGGCGCAAAAAAACTTTCCTGAGGAATCCGGATATTTCGTGATGATGGCGCTGCGTTTATTCCAGGCGGAATTCCGCGCGTGTATAACAGCTGAAATAATCGTGACGATAAGGATTCACAGTCTGCGGATCGCCGTCCAGAAAGTGATAACTGTTGCAACCCAGCCGGTCCGGAAAAATTGCGAAGCTGTTCCATGACGCAGCAAAAGAAAATGCGGACGTTTTGCCTGGGAAAGCAGAATCAAGTTCACGCCTGCGCTTTTTTGCCCGCCGCGGGAAATCCGCTCCAACTGATCGCCGCAAAAAAAGCAGTGAGATGGTTTTACACTTCCCGCTGCCTTGTTTTTATTCCAGGTTTTTACCCTGAATTTCTTTGTCCTGTATGCACCGCTGAGTTGGCGTTTGCCAGGGCAATCTTCACTTCTAGTTTAAATCAGCCTTGCGATTGATCGATCTGCCGCTTTAAGAACACGGCGCCGCCGATCAGAACGACCGCTGCGAAGACAAGAATTCCGATCGCAAACGGAACGATGCTTCCTTTTTTCTTCGCTTCCGGTTCAGGTTCTGCCGCTTTCTCTGTCACGGTGACCTTCAGACTCGACGGAACGCCCTCCGCTGAATAGGTGATCGTCGTTTCACCCGGTTTCAGCGCCTTTACAGTATAACTGTCCTGCCCCGCGGTGATCTCCAGAACAGATTGGTCATATTCCCAGCTCCCTCCGGCAGGCTGCGGCTTCAGCGTCGTTTGTTCACCGACAGTTAAACTCAAGGATCCCGGCAGTCCGCTGATCTGAACTGGAGCTTCAGAGAGTCCGATATAATCCGGCCAGCTTTCAACGGTCAGGGTAATCACTCCGGATTTCACTTTTTTCGTTTCCTTCACTAATTTCTTATTCTGACAGATCCAGACGGTCAGCTCGGTTCCGTCCTTTTTGTCAATTGGAATTTCAACGCTCAGCGATCCGCGGTACTTTCCCGCTTTCAGCTGCAGGCGGCTGCCCGTGAGCCAGCCGGTCTTTTCCTGCTGCTCGCGAATCGCATCGCAGGCCTCGCATTCGCCTTGCTTATGCGGCAAGGCTTCAGAAAGAGTCAGACTGGAATTCGCCGCAAATTCGCCGCTGATCTGCAGCTTGTTGTCTTTGGCTTTTAGTGTCTTCTGCGCATATTCCGGACCCGTCGCCGGAATTTCCTGCCATTCCAGCTGTCTGCCGCAGACAGTGCAGACTTTCTTCTTGCTTCCGGCTTTGGTCGCCGTTGCTTTTTCAATGATGATCCACTCGCTCGGCGTGTGCTCCGCGATTTCAGCCTTCGCGCCGTCGCCGTCGATGCATTCGCGGTAATGCCATGTCGGATCGGATTGCATCGGTCCATAGTTGTGATCATGCGCTGGCTGCGGCGTCGGCGTCGGTTTCGGAGTTGGCGTCGGCTTCGGAATTTCCGTCACCTTCACGTTTATTTCCGCCCGCTGAACTAACGTTCCCCATGTCACGTCGCATTGATAGGTTCCGCTGTGACTGACCTGCGCCTGATCAATTTTCAACGTCGGATTCGTCTGCGCCGACAGCGGCTTTCCGTTAAAGCTCCATTGATAGGTAAGGCTGGCGTTAAGCTGCGGTTTCACCGCCAATTCCAACGTTTCTCCAGCTTTAATGTCTTTCCCTTCGATAACCGGAACCGAGGATCCGCTTGGGAAAACAGAACAATCAGAGTAGGTCTTGCCATTTTCAAACAGAAGCAACAGGCCTGGGACATTTTCAAAAGGCTGGCTGCCCCAGTCAGGCTTGTTTTCCGGCATTCCCACCATCCGCAAGCTGGAACAATTTTTAAACGCACCAGCGCCCAGATGAGCAACCTTTGACAGATCCACCTCGCTCAAGCCGGCGCAATCCGCGAAGGCTTGTTCGCCCAGAGTATTCACATGAGATAAATCGACTTGCGTCAAAGACGGGCATTGACTGAACGTCCAGTTTCCAATCGTGCTTAAATTTGGATTCAGGTTTGTCTGGGCTTTCAGCTTCAGCTGGGTGCAGCCCGCAAAGGCGGAAGTTCCCAGCGACGTGACCTGTGACAGATCCACTTCGCCCAGCTTGGTGCAGCCTTCAAAAGCGTTCGCGCCGATCGTTTCAATATGCGACAGATCGATCTGCGTTAAGCTGGTATTCTGCTGGAATGCATGATCCGCGATCATTTTTAGATTGGTATTCAGTGCACCGTTCTTCAGGCTCAGCGCCGTGCAGCCCGCAAAAGCGGAAGCCCCCAGCGATGTGATCTGCGTCAGATCCACTTCGCCCAGCTTAATGCAGCCTTCAAAAGCGTTCGCGCCGATCGTTTCAATATGCGACAGATCGATCTGCGTTAAGCTGGTATTCTGCTGGAATGCATGATCCGCGATCATTTTTAGATTGGTATTCAGTGCACCGTTCTTCAGGCTCAGCGTCGTGCAGCCCGCAAAGGCGGAAGCGCCCAGCGATGTGACCTGCGTCAGATCCACTTCGCCCAGCTTAGTGCAGCCTTTGAAAGCAGAAGTCCCGATCTTCTCCACCTTTGACAGATTCACCGATGTCAAATGCTCACAACCCTTGAACGCCTGTTCTCCGATCGCGGTTGCCAACGATGGCAGAACAACGTTTTCCAGAGAAGCCATGTTCTGGAAGGCGGACTTCGGAATCGCGGTCAACGATGTTTTCTCCAGATCCAGTGTTTTCAAATTCTTTAAGTTTTCGCGAATATATTGCAAATCATTTTCGTTCAGCGAACCCTCAATCAATAAGGCTGCGATGTTCTGCGGAAGAACCTGCCCCTTTTCCACCTTGGTTTTCAGCTCGCCGGCCTTCACAGTAACGCGCACATAATTTTCAGGCAGCGTCGTCGGCTCAAAGCCGGTCACGGTGACGATAATTTCCGGCAGCTCAGCATCCTGCGCCAGAACGTAGCCGGTACTCAGTTCAGCAATAAAGATATAATCCTGCGGTGTCGCCGGATCGTAAGGATCGCCGGCTGATTTCCACGTAACCGGAATATCCTTTACCGGCTTCCCTTCTGAATCCATTCCTGACAACGTGTCCGGCAGATTCAGCTTTGACTGGGCCGTTCCCACCGCAGCGGTTTGTTCGGCAACCTTTGGGGCCAGCGGATCAAAGGAAGCAATCGTCACTTCGGTTTGCCGGGCCGTTCGTTTCTCCATCCGGCTGATCCCGGCATCCAGGCCGAAGTGTTCCGAGACCGTCCCAAACAATTCCTGACCCGTTCCTTCTTTCGCAAGCGTCTGAGCTGAAACCGGCTGCAGTGAGAAGAACAATCCCAGCGCTAGTCCGCTGCTGATGATCCCTTGCCATTTTCTTTTCTTCATGATGATATCCCTCCTTTTCACCTAAGCGATTTATGCATTCCTTCGGCATAAAGCTTGAACGTTCCATCCCGTCATCCTGAGAATACGCAAAAACACCCGGACGGAATCCGTTTTTGCAGAGATCTTCAAGCTGTCAAATTCTGTTTTCTGAAATCTGCTTTCCCGGCATCAAGCCGTCACTTTCGCGTGCAGGATCACTTTGTTTCTTTTCTAATTTTATTATACACGGAATTTTTTGAGTTGCGCCTGGGTCCCATGCAAAGTCATGGAAATGTAAGACTCTCATTCGTTTTTCGCAAGGATTGATGTCCCTGGCGATGATTTTCATTTCCACAGCCCTTCTTCTTTTATTCTAAGATGCCAAGAAAAATGATGCAAGCATCATTCTAAAAGGCAAAGCCTTCCAGAACCCCTCGTCAGTTTCTTGCCTGGAGGGTATTCCTGATT
>NZ_QRUP01000036.1:0-8556 GCF_003459085.1 Holdemania filiformis
GGGAAGTATCAGGATAGCGAAAAGAAAAGTACGAATCATCCGGAAACGTTTGAGGAAGTGGGGGAAATGCCAGTTGAACGCCCGGGTGCTCGGAACGATTTGGCTGACCTTTACGCAATGATTAAAGACGGTATGACAGACGCTGATATTATAGACGATGATCCGCGCTATATCCTATATATGGATAAAATTGAGCGCGTTAGGCAATCTTTGTTAAACCAGCAATATGCGGATAAGTGGCGTGATCTGCACGTTACGTATATTTATAGTACTGCTGGTAGTGGAAAAAGCCGATATGTCACTGATTTGTATGGCTATACATCGGTTTATCGGGTTACAGACTATGATCATCCATTTGATGGATACAAAGGCGAGGCTGTTATTGTCTTTGAGGAGTATAGGGGGCAGTTAAAGGTTAGTGATCTCTTAAATTATTTAGATGGGTATCCCTTAACTTTGCCATGTAGATATCAAAACAAGCAAGCTTGTTATACGGAAGTTTATATCATCAGTAATGTTGCGTTGGAAGATCAGTATAAACAGATACAGGTTGATCAACCGGAGACATGGGCGGCGCTTCTGCGGCGTATTCATGAGGTTAAACTTTTTTTGGAGTTTGGCCCATGTGATTATACAATGGAGCAATACAAAGAGTTTGTAATGACGCCGCGATCACTTAAAGAGTCGATTGATGACGCTCAGCGGGAGCTTGCTGACCGGATGTCGACAAGGTTTAATAAAAATAAGTTCAGGAATTAAAAATTTTATTGACAAAATATTTTAATAGTAGTAACCTTGCATTAAGGAGGTAACTATTAAATGACAAAAGCGGAGTACCGAGAGTATTTCGCACAATGTAAGCCACTTTTGAGGATGTCTTATTTTCTTCGCTTAGCTGGTATTGGTGATAGTAATTTTAGCTATTTTATGAAGGGTAATGATTTTCTTCTTTCTTTAGAAAAGTTAGAATTGCTTTATAACTGTATTGGCAATGAGTTGAATTCAAAAGTTGTTTAAGTTGTTGCGGATGTTGTTGGCTTCGCATGATGTAAATTTTCCGAAACAAAAAAATTGGATAACATACAATCTGAAAAATTGGATAACATACAATCTGAAAAATTGGATAATATACATCGTGCAAACATACTTCAAAAATCAAGGAAACTTGATTTTTTTAATATAAATATAGTTAGCATTACTTTACAGAGATAATAAAGAAAAGGAGAAAAAAGAAAATGAAAATCAAGTTAGAAGCAGAAATGAAAGTGGGCACGAGTAAGGCGGGGAAGCCGTTTGAGTATTTGTCTCTGAGTTTCCCTAATGGATATGACAAGATGATTTTCTTGTCGCCAGCTGAGAAGTACATGCTTCAGGGCATTCTGAATGATCTGGTTCGTCAGCAAAAGGCGTAAAATTTACCAAAAAAATTTTCCGGCATTTTAATTGTAAAGATTGATTTACAATTAAGAGGGGCTGGAAATGTTTACCAACCGCATTTATAAAGATGATCTAAAAAGGATATGTCAGATATATCAGGATTTAGATATAGCCGCGATGACCGCTAAGGTCGTAACAAAGCGGTATCTGATCAAAATGGGCGACACGATGACGTTTGCGGCTGATATGCGGGTTAAGCATTTGCCGTCTATGGCGGCGTTTGTCGAGGGTTTTGATTGGGTGGATGAGTGGGATGGTGATACCTGTTTTACTTGGTACATCGTCCCGATATTAACGGTATCGCCGTTGGTCAGTGCACGGGCTGGCGTTGATATAAATTGAAATTTTGTAGAACGAACAGAAAGGAAAAAGAAAAACATGAATTTAATGTTACTTGAAGGCGCAGCTTTGGATGTGAGCGGTATTGCGACAGCGATGGGCAGCTTGATGTCGTCCGCAGATGTCACGACTATTATCACGGCAATTATCGGATCGTGCGGTACATTGTTTGTGACATGGTTCGCGGCGCGTAAGATCGCTAGCGCAGTACAGCATACCATCCGCACAGGCACAGTGAGATTTTAACTTTCTGGGCTAGGGCTTGAAGCCTTAGCCCTTTATTTTTAGGAGGTGATTACACGGATTTTAATAAATTGCGCGCGGATTTGCAAACTGATCTTGTTTATGCTCAAGGTGATTTAGATGCCGCTGTATTGGATGGCTTTTGGGATAATGGCGATCGCGTTTTTTATCTACGTGGTTATATTGATGCTTTAGCTAAAGCGATAAGCGCTTTAGATGGTGTTGCTGTTGATCAAGACACAAAAAAAACCGGATGTTAATCCGGTAAGTCAGAAACATCAAATTTAATTATTGGATTACCGTTTTTGTCGATAAAGGCAAGCTGGGTATTTGTCTGATCAGCTAGTTTGATTAAATCGTCGATTTTCCAAGAGTTTAATCTGATTTTATTGTTAAGCTGTTGTCGTGATATTTGCCAAGCGTTGGCAATGTCTATCTGGTTTTGTCCTGACAGGGTTATGAGTGCCTTTAATTTATCTTGTATCATGGTTAATGCCTCCTGTAAGTAGATTATCACATTTTCACGTAAATGTAAATAATTTACAAATAAATTAAATAAATATCGAAGTTAACTGCAGAAGTTAACTAAAGTTATTGACTTGTAAATGAATATGGTTTACAATGGTTATATAAGGGAGGTATAGAAAGGAGGATAGAAACACCGCCTTATAGATGGAGGTGAGTAACTTGGATACGATGTATAAGTACCGTAATTGGTGCAAACAAAAAGGCTACAAACCCAGCTCCGACGAAAGCTTAAGAAGATTTGTAACCCGATTCCCACGCAGCCGGAACTAAGCCAGCTACACGATCGGCAGGGGCTTCCGCCCCTCCGGTCTCCATTATAACATAAATATAAGGAGAAAAGAAAATGATAAAAGCGGAATTTAAAAGAGAAAATAAGAAAATTATCGATACTTATAAAGATGATACAGCGTATTTTGACGGTAGCATGTCAAAACCAGAAATTTATGAAATGCTTAGATACAGAATGAAATTCGGGGAAGCTGAAACAAAAGTAATTATTGCGGCATTAAATCTAGCTGGAGCTAAATTCAGAATTTAAGGAGAAAAAGAAAATGAAGAAAATTGAACAGATGAGCTATGATGAGTTGATGGTTGAATGTGTACGCAGAGCGGCTGATTTGGCGGTAAGAATAGCGACGGAATATATCGATTATAAAATAGTTGGATATATTGAAGCCGATGATGAAACTACACAGTCGCAGGCGAATAAATTTAATGCCATGGTTGATTATACACTCTTTCTGATTGGTCAGCTTAATACGATTAAACGAGTGATTAAAGAAGCTAATCAACTTGGTGAGTTGGATGGTAAGCAATATTTGCTTGATTTCCTTTCAGGCTTGGAGGAATAAATGATGAATGAGTATTTGGTAAGCGAGGAATCTGTTAGGTTCTTGATTGATGAAATTCGCTCCGATTTTGAGGTAACAAGGCGACCGCTCGTATGCGGGGAAGTTGAGATTCTTTCTTCCTTTGCAAATTATGCGATCGATTGTTGCTATCGGCTATATGGTATGCTTGGAAGTCTTCAGGCTTTAAATTTGGGCGATTATTTAGAGATCGAGGCTTTCCGCGCCGAAATCTTTCAAACGATTGAAAAATTGTTTGAGTACAGATAATCCTTGCCAGCGCCGCCCGAACCACCGCCAGCCTTAAAGGGTTGGCGGTGGTGCAAGGCCGCCCGCCCCTTGAGCGCGAGCGTGGGGCGCATCCTAACGGCATTAAAGCGGCGGCTTATTGGTTTGTAGTCTGCCCGGATGGCGGGCAATCTCTGTATTTGCGCAGGCAAATACTAAGATAGTGACGCAAGCCATAGAGTGGGTGAGGAGCTTGCGACGAGGGGCATGCCCCTTGGGTTTGGCGTTTATTGCGTTGCTTATCAATTTAAATTAAAAAGGAGATATTTTAAAAATGAATTCAGTTATCCGTTTTTTATTAGTCGCTTTATTTTCGCCTTTTGTTTTTTTGATTTTTTCTATTTTAAAAAGGGCAGTAAGTTTTTTTATTGAAATTTTTAAAAAATCGAAACTATCGAAAAATAGGAAATTATATCATTTAGTATTTTTCTGTCATTTTTTTACAGGAATTGTTTCGTTTTTTTTAATCCGAGATTCATTGTTTTATTTGTTTCTGTTCCCGTTTTTTTTGGTTGGCTTTTTTGCTGTTTTGAAGTGGGATTTGTATTTGGATAGTTGTTCGCGCGAGTGCTTTTAAGTTATGCCGATAGAAATGATTTTTGAAGATTTGTTTTATCTTTGGCTTCCCGTGTTTTTGCTGTTGTGTCTTTTGCTTTTTATAAATATGTTTAAGTGAAACAAATTTCGGAAAGTATTAGGAGTAAAGATCGCGAAAGCGATTAGAATAAAACAACCTTGCTGATGGAGCTGGTGAGTGATCGGGAGCACGGCGCAGACGTGCGAGCGTTTGCGAGCCAGCGAGATCAGCCCCCGACGGTCAGGAGGGATAACGTTACGTATAAGATCGTAGTTACTTATGGTGTACTAGATTTAATGACGTTACAATCGTCATTTTATAAGCAAACTTACAGGGTTATTGCATGGGTGCCATTACTTTGGGCGCTACATTGGGTTAGATGGTTAATTGACCTGCGTTATTGCTTTGGTGCTGACGCAGTGGACATAAAACAGATGGAGGTATTATATGGGTATGGATACACAGGCACCAAAAGTGCCATTTCATCCGCTACAACAGTTTAAGGATTATCTGATGTATAAGATTGATTTTGCTCGTAATAATCCTACTTATTTTTGGGCTGATGGCTTATGTATTTTTGTCGGTCCTCAAGGTAGTGGTAAAACGCTTAGCGCCGTTAATTATGTTTATTCACTGATGGAACGTTATCCTAAGTGTAAATTGGTTACAAATTTAATGCTTAAAGATTATCCTATCGTTACTTATGATCAATGGTTAAAGCAATTTAATCTTGCGATCTCTCAGCGTTATTTTAACGGTAGTATGCGCTGGCTTGATCATGCATATCTTTACGACTTATATCGTCGCACAAATAGGGTGTTTGCGTTTGATAACGCTGATGATCTTACTCGTTACGAAAATGAGACGGAGGGTGTTATATATTTGATTGATGAGATTCATTTATATTTCAATAGTCTTGAAAGCAAAAACATTAATCTTGAATCAATGGTGCAGTTTGCTCAACAACGTAAGCAACGTAAGCACATTGTTTGTACGTCGCAGGTCTTCGGGCGCATGGCTAAACCTTTGCGGCAACAGTTTAGTGATGTTGTTGTATGTAAAAATATTATGGGTTGTATCCAATATAATTTATTGGTTGATCGGGATAATACGGATGAGAGTACAGATGATAGCCATGTATCGGGTACTGTCCGTAAAAAATATATGTTTATACACACTCCGCAGATGTATAAAAGGTATGATACTTACTATACAATTTCTCGCACTAAGTTTATTAGTAATGAGCTAAGGAAAGGGGATATATACGATCATGATCGAGACATCAGTATTAACACAGGCGGTAATTGATTTATTTGCCGGGGCGTTTCCGCTCGCTGTCGTGATGGCTGTTTGTGCAACGGCCGCTAATTTTGCGATTTGTTTAATAACAGGTAAAGAAAGGATAAGATATTAATGGATAATTTAACAACGCCAGAACCAACGGAGGAAACGGAAAATGGTGTGGATACGCAGAACACGCCGATACCGGAGGTGTCAGCTACGCCGATTATTATACAAGACACGCCGTCTAATGTGGATTATACAGAACATTTGCAAACGATTATATTAAATCAGGAAAGGGGTTTAGAATATGCTGAAACTACGGCAGTATATGCAAAAGCTTGTGCTTATATTTTGTGCATTGCTTTGTTTTTTAGCTGGCTCATACAATTTATGGACAGTCGCCGCTGAGGATGTAGAACCAGCGCCACCATTAGAAACGTTTGACGACGCTGAGTATATAGCAAATTTGCAGGCGGCAGGTTATGCTGTCGTTGGTTCGGGTACTTATGACGATCCATATACAATTATTGATTCGTCTGACCAGCCGGATGTTATGCTAATGGACGCTGGTTCTGACGTTATTGGTGGCATTGCCGATTGGTTGCTTGTTGCTTTAGGCAAAGCGGTTGAATCGTTTACAGGTTTATCGGGTATAAGCGAGATAAAGGCTGTAATGTCCGCCGCCGCGAATTTTGATGAACATCGTCAAGCATTAATGGACAAAGTTGTTGAGGGTTATGATCCAATTACTAAAACGTGGAAAAATCAGATTAATACATCTGATCTAAAAACATTTGGTAAAAATACGATTGGTCAACTCAACGGTACATATTATAAAAGTCAGCCAACGCTTATTAATGTAGGTGAAACTACGGTTCATGGTTGGAGTGGTTCTAAGAAGACATCAACGACTGTTAAAACATGGAAGTGGAGTTATGATACAGTTTATACATGTGATCTTGCTTCTGATCATACTGGCACATTTGGTTATACATATTTGGGGGGCGTTGGTGCTTCGACATATTTAAAAACTAAATTTTCTGGAGCTTCTATTACTGCTAAAAGAGTTTTTATTGGCGATCCTAAATTATCATATTATAAATATACTGGTTCTTCGAGTCATCTCTTTTTAGTAAAATATGATAGTACCGTACCTTTTGTTATTGGTAGCTCTTCTGATAGTATTGGAGATGACGCTACTTGGTATAGTTCTATAATTCTTCCAGCGAGTTCCTCGACGTCTGATTTTCAATGTGCGCTTTGGAATGTTACTTATCCAACACCTACTATATCGTCTGGTACTGCCGCAGGTACTGTTGATTTTGATAATACGGATTTTGATACCCGCCTTGAACAGGCGTTAGGAAATATTACTATAAATTTGCCTAATAATTATGACTATGATCTGGATGAGCTGTCTAAAAAGACAGCTCAAGAAGTTTTAAATATTTTAGCTGGACAGACAACACCGACTCCGACACCAACATCAACGCCGACACCGGGATTTAGTGCTTTTGATTATGTTCTTAACGATAAAGGACAGACTGTATATGCTGGAAATTTTGGCATAAATGAACAAACGGGTTTTTATGCTTCTGACACTCGTTTTAGTACACAAGGTATAGCGCTTAATGATGGTAGTTATACTATAACTATTCCAGAGGGATTAAAGCTTACTATATTAACTCAAAATGGTACGGCTTATAGTTTGTATAGTCGTTGGTGGGGGGATGAGCGTTCTTTTACATTATCGAAACCGACTACTGTTTATTTTAGTTTCAAAAAATCTGATGAGTCATCTTTGAGTATGTCAGATATTACGCTTGTCCTTAAGGGCGGTAATTATATTGTGCCAACGACTGACCCATCAGGCGGCGGAGATACAATAAGTAAAAGCTGGTGGCAAACTAATCTTATCGAGCCTTTTGGCGCTCTTTTAGGCGGTATAGGCAACGGTTTAACTGATTTAAAGGATATTGTTGTTGGTGGCTTTGAAAATGCTCTTACAGGTTTAAAGGATATCATTGCGGGTATTGGTACACAGATAGGGCATTTAGCTGACATCGTAGCAAACACAGCTCCCATACAGGGCATTAAAGATATATTGCTTGGCATGGCTGATAATGTATCGGCTGGCTGGTCTGCTTTGTCTGATTGGTGTGCTGATCTGCCTGGCATAATGGAGGATATGGGTAAGAGCATAACAACGTCTATATCCGGTGTAATGGTCGATATTAAAGCGCTGGTTATCCCTGATACTGATGTTGTAGCGCAGTCGTTTGATGAGGTCAAAACGATTGCGGAGGATAAGGTAGGGATTTTGGGCTATCCGTTTGTAGTGCTGGGACAGTTTTTTGATCTGTTTACAAAGAACACAAGCGGGCGTGGTTGTATTGTTTGGGGTGACGCTGTTTATGATCATACTGTCTATTGGCATAAAGGCGAGGTATGTTTAGCGGATTACGTCGATCGCATAGGCTATCGATCGCAATATAATCTTTATTTAGATATTATGGATGGTGTTTTAGTGATCGGCGTTGTTTTGCTCTGCGCGCATAAATTTAGGAGGATATTTGGTAAATGATATTTACAGGGTTAATGCAGATGGTACTGGGGGCTATTAAAGGTATTTTGTCTATACTTCCGGCATTTCCGGCTACTCCGGCGTTTATTGTTACTGGAGTAATGACATTGTTTACGTGGCTTTCGGGTGGATTGGAGTTTTTATCATTCTTTGTCCGGCTAAATACTATCGTGACGCTTGCGCCTATAGTTATACTGATTGCGGAGGGCGAGGATATTTATAATATGGTCATGTGGGTATTACGCAAATTACCATTTTTAAATATCAATTAGTTAATTTTTGTAAAATTATCACAATCCGCAAGGACATAGGCGCAAAATGCCTGCGCGCCGAGCCGCTGGCGCGGCTGGCGGGTGGCGTTGCGCCGGGTGTGGAGGTTGCCTAAGTATAGTATTACCTTAGGCAACCTCTGTGTAATGTGTAAAGGT
>NZ_QRUP01000037.1:0-8487 GCF_003459085.1 Holdemania filiformis
TCGAAGTTACGCATTTTTTTATTTTTTCCTATCCCTTATCTGTCACAGCCTCTGTCTTTTATTGTCTGAACAAAGAGAATGCCCTTGGGTTATTTTCCTCATTTCGACAATTTTCCCTACTTTAAAAACTTAAGGAAGTCCTTTTTCATTTCAGTCCCGATTTCCATTCCTCACCACGCCAATGGAAAAAGAAACTTGACTTTATCTTAGCTTAATTGTACCATTGTATTAGTTGATTAATACAACAATACACAAGAGAGGAAGTTCAGAAATGAAAGTTTTACTGTATTTCGAAGGTCAAAATATTATCTCCAAATCTGGCATTGGCCAGGCCATGAAGCATCAGATGGCAGCGCTGGACAGTGCCGGTATCGCTTATACGACTAATCCTGATGAGGATTACGATATCCTTCACCTGAACACTATCGGGCCGTGCAGTTCCGCTTTACTCCGGAGCGCCCGGCGGAAAGGAAAGAAAATCGTCGTCCATGCGCACAGTACCGAGGAAGATTTTCGGAATTCATTTCTGTTTTCCAATTCGATCGCACCGGTCTTCAAACGTCGGCTCATCCAGATCTATTCTCAAGCCGATCATCTGATTACGCCGACGCCGTATTCCAAAAAATTGCTGGAAAGCTACGGAATCTCGATCCCGATCCATGCGTTAAGCAACGGCATCGACCTTGATCGGTTTCATTACAGTGAAGCGAAAATCCGCGATTTCCGGACCTATTTCCAATTACGGCCGGATGAAAAAGTCGTGATCTCCGTCGGTCTGTTCTTTAAGCGTAAAGGGATCGATGACTTTGTGGAAGTGGCCCGGCGTCTGCCGCACATCAGGTTTATCTGGTTTGGTCATGTGCCGCTGTACTCTATTCCGCGGGATGTCCGCCAGCTTGTCATCCGGAATCATCCTGCCAACGTGCTCTTTCCCGGCTACATCAGCGGTTCTGTCCTGGAGGGAGCTTACTGCGGCGCAGATGCATTCTTTTTCCCCAGCCACGAAGAAACCGAAGGTATCGTCGTTTTGGAAGCACTGGCTTCGTATCAACAGATTATCCTGCGTGACATTCCGGTCTACGAGCCGTGGCTGAAAGACCAGGTCAATTGCTTTAAAGGACACAATGTTGACGAATTTACACGTCTGGTAGAAGCGAGTACTGAACATCGCCTGCCGGATTTAAGAACGGCTGGCCGGATCACCGCTGAGCTGAGAAGCATCCCAATCATCGGCAAGCGCCTACGCGAAGTTTATGAACAGTTGCTTCAGGAATAAGCGGTTCAGGTTATCCGCGGCTGGCCGGTACATTCAACGC
Source organism: Holdemania filiformis (assembly GCF_003459085.1). Lineage (NCBI taxonomy): Bacteria > Bacillati > Bacillota > Erysipelotrichia > Erysipelotrichales > Erysipelotrichaceae > Holdemania > Holdemania filiformis. The sequence continues at coordinate 1,317 of NZ_QRUP01000037.1, forward strand.
CGAATTTTGAGGAGGTATTCGTGATGAACGTTTTAATTTTTTCAGTTACCGCCGGTTATGGACATATCGCAGCCGCCCAGGCCGTAAGCTTGGCGTTGACCGCCAGAGGCGCCCATGTCGTAACCGTCGATCTCTACGAGCACGTTAGTCCGACCGTGCAGAGGATGATCGGCAGTGGCTACACACTGGCCTCAAAATATACACCGCGGATTTACCGTACTTGTTACCGACAGGCCGAAATCCACGGCCGGCAGACGTTCCTGTTTGCGCTGATAAACCGAATTAACGTTCGAGGATTAGAGAACATCCGTCATCTGATCGCGGAAACTTCACCGGACCTCATTGTCTGCACGCATATTTTTGCGGCGCAGCTGATCGATCTGTTAAAACAGCGCGGCATGCTGGCTATCCCGGCGATTGGAATCGTCACTGATTACACGCTTCATCCATTCTGGGAAACCGTGCCGGCAATCGAACATCTAGTGATTGCCAGCGAATTACTTGCACACGCGGCACTGAAACGCGGCCTTGACGCGGAACGATTGCTTCCCTTCGGCATTCCGATTCACCCCAAATTCAAACAGGCTGTCAGCCGGGAAGACGCCACCGCTCAGCTGGGACTCGATCCTGCTAAACCCACGATCCTTCTCATGGGTGGAAGTATGGGGTATTCCAACAGTCAGAAAATCATCGTGCAGTTGGCTAAAACCGGGCTGCCGCTTCAGATTCTCGCTGTTTGTGGCAGAAATCAAAAACAATTTCAACGGCTGACCCAGATGAAACCCAGCCTCAACGGAATCTACCAGCTCTTCGTCTACGGCTTCGCTGAGAATGTGGAAATTCTGATGAGCGCCGCGGATTGTCTAATCACCAAACCGGGTGGTCTGACAGTTTCCGAAGCGCTGGCCAAAAAACTGCCGATGTTTCTTACAGATCCAATTCCCGGCCATGAAGAACGTAACGCCGAATTTCTCGTCAACAACGGAGTTTCCCTACGTCTTACAAAAACGTTTGGGGCTGACGAAGCCGTGTATCAGTTTTTCCACAATTTTGGCCGGGCACAGGCATTGCCAGCGATGATGCAAAGCCTTAGCCCTTACAACGCCGCCGATCAACTTGCTGACTTTATTATGAATACGGTTAACGGAAAGACGGAAGTCCGATTCCAGAGCAAGACTGATCCGAACAAAATCCTGGATATCAATGAATAGCTAGACTGTCTTTACTTGTTAAGATTGATTTTTTTCCATCCGCGCTCCTCTGCATCCGCAAAGCGGATGCTTTTTTTGCCTATTGTTTATCTAAGGATTGAAATAGTCTTCAATATTATCAGATGGAGAAGAAATTATTTTTGTATCGCATCCGATAGAAAGAGAATGATTCCAATGTTTTTTTATTCATTACTACTTTTCTATCCTATTAAGTTCAGAAACTATGGCGGTCAGTCCTGATTTGCTCCATCTTTTGTTGATAAGCAATATCTGAAAATTGTTGATTTCCGTGTATTACCCTATTTTCCTGAACCACTTAAATTTTAAAATGCACTACATTTCTAATCTTATTTATACACTCTGGAACTCATTCGCTTAAACACGAGCGTTGCTATCTTCTTATCTTAAGATATTCTCGCACAGATTCTTTTTCAAGACTCTTGAAACAAAAAAAAGGGATCCGCTATTTACTGCGATATCCCAATAATCTCATTAACATGGTGGAGCATAACGGGATCGAACCGTTGACCTCCTGCGTGCAAAGCAGGCGCTCTCCCAGCTGAGCTAATACCCCATGTATATTTAAATTCGATGGTGGGCCTGAATGGACTTGAACCAACGACCTCACCCTTATCAGGGGTGCGCTCTAACCACCTGAGCTACAGGCCCAATTAACTGTTTCCCATCGAATGCTTAATAAATATACCACGAGGAAAATAAAGTGTCAACAACTTTTTAAACTTTTTTTGATTTTTTTCGCAGCACTTTGATCCGCCGGTTCCCCTCGCCCGCAAAATCTGCATTATTCCAGAATCTTAACGAAATCGTCGATCCCCTGAAAGATCGCGTAAGCAATTTCATCCAGGTGTTCATCCTTCTGCAGAGCGGATAAATCCTGACCGTTGGATAAAAATCCGATCTCCGCCAGAATTCCCAGTGTTGTCGTCTGCTTCAAAATATAAATATTCCCCGTTTTGGGCTGGAACTTGGAATTGGTCACCGACCGCAGCCGTTCCAGCACCGCGGCTGCCAGCTGATGCGAGTTTTCATTATCCTGCTGATAATACACCTCTGCCCCATGGACCCGGCTGTCCAGCGAAATATTGCAATGGATGCTGACAAACAACGTCACCTGCGGCTGATTCATGATCTCAACCCGTCTTTTTAAATCGGCTCGTTTCGCATTCTTCGCGTCGGCCGGCGCCAGATCGACGTCCTCCTCGCGGATCATAATCACTTCAGCGCCCGCGCCTTCCAATAACCGCTGCAGCTTCTTCGCCGTTTTTAAATTAATCTCATCTTCGTCGATCGCCTGACTCCGCGCTCCCGGATCCTTTCCCCCATGTCCCGCATCAATCACAATCGTCATTCCGCTTAATCGCGTATCGGACATGACTGTGATCGCGCGGCTAAACGCCCGCATCACCAAAGCAGCGATCAACAGTACAATCAAACTCCCTGTTGCCCAGCATTTCCGTTTTAACCGTTTCATCGCTTCATTGTATGAAAAAAGCAGCGGTCCTATGCCGCTGCCCATGATTTCGCCTTGATTAACAAAATAAAACTTAAGATCAGACACAAGCCCTCGCTCACCGTCGGCGTGAGCCAGATTCCCAACGCTCCGAAAGCCGACGACATCGCAAGCAGACAGGCCAGGATCACAACGATTCCCCGGGCCAACGACAAAGTCAGCGCCGCTTTCGGTTTAGCCAGCGCAACGAAGAAGCCGGAAGTCAGCACATTATAGCCCATGATCAGAAAACAGAAGGAATACAGGCGGAACGCCGCTACCGTGCTGCCAAATAACGCCGTTTCCTGCGGCCGGATGAAGACCGAAACGATCTGCGGCGTAAAAATCCAGCAGCCGCCGAAGCACAGCACCGAAGTCAGCGCGACCGCCGTCAGGCCATAACGATAGACCAATTTGATCGTTTTCGAATCCTGCTGCCCCACGGCATAGCTCACCAACGGCTGGCAGCCCTGCGCAATGCCCACAAACGCCATCAACACCAGATTATAGACATACGTCATCACGGTGTAGCTGACGACGCCGGAGGTTCCGATAATGGATAAAATCTGATGGTTAAACGCAAAGACGATGACCCCCGCCGATAATTCCGTAATGCAGTCGGCGATGCCGATTGGCACAATCCGCTGATACTGCGATAAATCCAATGTGAACCGCGTAAAATGGAAATGGGTTTTCCGGCTGAACAGAAAATGACTGAAAAAGACAAGAAACGTCAGCAGCTGCGAAATACCGGTTGCCCACGCCGCCCCCGCAAGCCCCCAATGAAATCCGAAGACAAACAAGGCGTCCAATACAATATTCGTCACTGCGCCTAACAGCACGCCGAAGGTTGACAGCTGCGGAAAACCATCCGCTTTAATTAAGACTTCAAACGAATAAGACACAATGAAGAAAAAGCCGAATCCCCCGATGATCCGGAGATATTCCGTTACATAATTCAGCGTATCGCTGCCGGCTCCCAGAAAGACCGCCAACGGCTGGGCAAAGAGCACGCAGCTCACCGAAATGAACAATGCCAAGACCGAAAGCACCGCCGTATTCATCGAAAACAGCTGATTTGCCCGCTCCGTTCGCCCCGCGCCTCGATGGATCGAAATCAACGTCGACGCGCCGATCGACAGCAGCAGAGAAAAAGCAAACATGAAATTGATGAACGGCATCGCCAGGTTGACAGCGGCCAGCGACGTTTCCCCGGCATAATTGGCAATAAAGATCCCGTCGACCATCGTATATAAATTAAATACCAGCATCGAAGCGATCGACGGCAAAACAAAGCGTATAAATTTTCGTTTTAAACTCATACTTCCTCCTTTCTGAATCAGTATAAACCTTGGTATAATACTAAAGTCAAGGGGTGAACACATGAAAAACCTATATCAGATTCAGGAAATCTGCCGATTATACCATATCGGCGCCGATTCCCTCCGGTACTACGAGAAAATCGGCCTGATTCAGCCGCAGCGCAGCGAAGGGAATTACCGGTTGTACTCGCTCAGCGATATCTGGCGGCTGAACGTCATCCGCGATATGTTAAAGCTGGGTTTCAGCACCCGTCAGATCAAAACCTATCTGGACGCCCGCTCCATCGCGACGACCCGCAGCCTGTTGGACGAAAAGGAAGCCATTCTGCAGCAGCGTATCGAGGAGATGAAGAAAGACCTTCAGGATGTGCAAAACCGCCGTCAGAGCCTCGAGGAAGCGCTCAGCGAGCCAATGAATCAGGTTTGCCGGCGAACATTTGAAAAGCGGCGTTGTCTGCTTCTGAAAGAAAACATTGAACACGACGAGGACATCGACTTTCTGTTGACGAAGCTGTCCGGACGTCTGGAGGAACAACTCTCCATTCTCGGCAACGTTGATACCGGCTCGATGCTTGAGCTGCAGCCCGACGGTTCAGTCCGCTGTACGTCGGTGTTTATCTGCACGGAAGATGAATCCTACGATTTCACCTTGGAAGCAGGCGATTATCTCACCCTGACTTACAGTGGGCGCTATGATACCCACAACGAGCATCTGCGGCTTTTGCAGGAAACGATCGAGAATCAACATCTGAAACCTGCAGGAAATTTTCTTGAATTTCTGTTAATCGACATCCATGAAACTCAACGCTACGAAGAGTATGTAACCCAGCTTCAGGTACGGGTCATCCCCGCCTGATCAGACAGTTGGTTTCTTAAACTGGCATTTCTTTTCTATATTAATTACCGCAGCTCATTGTTCTTACTGGGGTCAAGGAAACGAGACGGTTTCGCAAAGGACAGACCGGTAAACAAAGAATACAATGTCGATACCCGCCGATCACGTTCATTAACAACTTTTTTCCACGGTCTGGTTCCGTTGTTCGCTTCGAAATTTTTCCTGTTTCCGCTGTACCTTTTTCAGCAAACCCAAGCTGAGAACCGCAACCGCCAGCTGCGATACCGGGACTGCCGCCCAGGTGCCCGCAATTCCGCATCGCTGCGGCAGGATCAGCAGCAGCGCCGCTAAAATCAACGGTTCGCCATAGATAAGCAGGTACGCATATTTATTCTTCTCCGTGGCATAGAAATAGGAAATCGCGATACGCGATATCGCGACGAACACAAAGCCAAGAATAAAGACGGGCAGGCTTTCCCCCACCATCGCGACAATTTCTTCAGAGGCTCCGAACAGGACAGCCGCCTCATAGCGCAGACCATACAGTAAAAGCACACTCGCCAAAGCAATGGCCAGACCAAATTGAAACGCCAGACGCCGCACCCGGCGGACTTTATCCGGTTTCTGTTCCCCATAATATTGGCTAAATAACGGCTGTGTTCCATCGCTCACCCCCTGCAGCAAAAGCAGCATCACACAGCAGACGTAGCTGATTACCGCATAGGCGCTGACCGCCGGATCACCGCCGAATTGCATCGCGCTCCAATTGATCAGAATTAACGTCACATTCGGTACAAAGGTCAGTCCCAGCGGGGAAGGCGTCAGCTTCAGAATCCGCGTTGTTTGATATTCCCACCCTTTATCCCATTGGGCTTTTAAAGCTTTCCGGACAGGAAACAAGACCGCGGCGCACCAGAGCACCGTTACCGCCTGCCCCAGCACCGTGGCCGCCGCCGCGCCCGGCAGACCATACGGCAGGATCCAGACCAAGAGATAATCCAGAACAATATTCGTGAGAAAGCCGGCGATCATCGCCGCCATCGCCTGCAGCGACTTCCCCATATTGCGGATTAACGGCACCAGCCCAACGCCCAGCACCTGAAATAAGATGCCTGCCGTGATAACCCGCATATATTGCAGCCCATAGATTTCCAATTGTCCCTGCATTCCCAGAAGGTGCAGCAGCGTTTTATTCAGCGGCAGATACACCAGGGTCAGAAGCAGGCTGACCGCGATCAACAGTCCGCATGTAATCCAGAAATACCGGTTGCGCTCGTTAATCCGCTTTCCTCCCTCGGCAATCGCAAAATGAATCGCGCCGGCCATGCCGACGCCGGTACCCGCAGCTTGGATCAGAGCGACCAGCGGATAGACCAGATTGATTGTCGCCAATCCCTGATCGCCGACGCTGTTGCCGACAAAGAAACCGTCGACAATTGCGTAAATCCCTGACAAGGCGAATGCCAGCATAGAGGGAATTACATATTTAAAAAATGTTTTTGTCATTTTCCTGCCTCCTCAAATGCCTCGAGGAACCGCCGCGTTTCCGTCAGCATTGTTTTCATCGAGGTCATACCAACCCTTTGGATTACCTGCATCTCATGAGCCTGAAGTTCTTGGATCACGTCGCCGGCCAGCGTTTTTCCTGCCTGTGTCAGAAGGATTTCCTTGCGCCGGTGATCCAGTGCGGATTCCCTAAAAACTACGAGCTGGCGCTTCGCCAGGGCGTGCAGAACTGAATTCACCGTCTGTTTTGGCAAATGCCGCTCCTGACACAGATCCCGCTGTGTTATCGACTGTTTCGTTTCCCACAGCGCATAAAGAACCATCAGCTCCGTATAGGTCATTCCATGCGCTTTTGCCCACCGATCATAGACCGCATCCATGCGTCCCCACAGTTCATAATATTCCAGCATTAACGTCTGAATCTCATGCGTCATCGTTCTTCCTCCTCCTGATTCATTAGAAACAATCGTTTATAAATTCTATTTTACAGGACAAACTTATGTTATATTAGTCCGATATCAGACTAATATCGTGCATTATACCAATGAGCGACCTGAATGTCAATCCTGATCTGAGTTCCGCATTTTGTCTTTTCATATCAATGTCATGCTAAGACATTCTGCCTTGGCTGCGATAGAGAGGCATCCATAAAAGCAAGAAAAATGATGCAAGCATCATTCTAAAAGGCAAAGCCTTTCAGAACCCCTCGTCAGTTTCTTGCCTGGAGGGTATTCCTGATTTCCGAGTTCTTCCTCCTCTCCCCCTGCTCCCAAAGTTCAAGGCTGGT
>NZ_QRUP01000038.1:0-7543 GCF_003459085.1 Holdemania filiformis
TCAAGATAATCTTCTTGGGTTTGTTTGCCTTGTTTTGTTTTCTGCTTAAGCTGCGCTAACCGTTTATCCAACCGCTGGATTTCCTTCTCTGTTTTCCGAATTTTCTTCTCTATGTTTTTCAATTTTGCCTTGAACATTTTCTTCTTACGCTCATGGTTTTCAAAGTCCGCTTTCAATTGATGCTGAGCCTCCCATAGCGCTGCCAGAGGAAAATAATCATTCGTGTGATACCGGCGCTTCAGCTCTTTATGAAGCGATTCTTCAAATGAGAAAGGAATTCCCCGGGCTTTTAAAGTCAATAAATGATAAGTAGTATGAAGGATCGAATGATATAGAAGGATATCCTGGCGAATAGCCTGAGCTTCTTCAGGAAGCAATTCATTGTAATAGATCCGGTCAGAATACGTTATCGTTTTCATGAAGAAGACCTCGCTTTCAGAGATGCCCATCATCTCTAATGAGTTAATTATACAATAAACGTGATCTCACATCAACGCATTTGAGTTCGCTTCATTCTTACCTCCATTACTGCGCTTTGCACAGTCACAAATATTGCATGACAGCAAGCTAAATTGCTTTACTTTCACACTTTTCATTTTCTTTTTGCCTCTGACGCATCGAAATTCTTAGAATACAAAAAAAGTGCCAACCTGAAATTTCAGGCTGACACTCCCGTTTTGAGTCAAAGTTTTGACTGCACTTTCGCAAGCTTGCTTTCGCTTGATTACGAAACAGCAATTAACGCTTGCTGAACTGCGGAGCTCTACGAGCGGCCTTTAAGCCGTATTTCTTACGTTCCTTAGCGCGGCTGTCACGAGTCAGGAAACCCGCAGCCTTCAGCTTCGGACGGTAATCGCTGGAAGCTTCCAGCAGTGCCCGTGCGATACCATGACGCATAGCGCCTGCCTGGCCGGTGAATCCACCGCCGCAGACGTTGATCTTGATGTCGAACTGACCCAGAGTTTCTGTCAGTTCCAACGGGGAACGGACAACCATGCGCAGAGTTTCTTCCGGCAGGTATTCCTCCAAAGTCTTTCCATTGATGCTCATTGCACCTGTGCCCGGGGTCATGAAGACGCGGGCAACAGCTGTTTTACGACGGCCTGTGCCGATGTATGTTACGTTTGATTTCTTTTTCGCTGCCATTAGTCTTTCTCCTTACTAACCCTTGATTTTCAGCTCAACAGGTTTCTGAGCCTGATGCGGATGCTCGCTGCCCGTGTAAACGAACAGATGCGTACGCATAACGTCGCCTAACTTGGTGTGCGGAAGCATACCCTTGATGGCCTTTTCGACCCATTCAACCGTATACTGTTCCCGCATCACGCGCGTTGTGCGGACACGCAGTCCACCTGGATACATAGAATGGCTGAAGTAGCTCTTCTTGTTATCCTGATCGCCTGTGATTTCGATCTTGTCAGCATTGATCACGATGACATAATCACCGCAGTCAACATTTGGTGTATAAGTAGGTTTGTGCTTTCCACGCAGAACCGTTGCGACTTCGCTCGCAAGCCGTCCCAGTGTTAATCCTTGTCCGTCAACGACGTACCACTGACGTACAACTTCATTTGGTTTTGCCATAGTTGTCTGGCGCATAATTTAATTCCTCCTAACCAAGTGTAGTTTCCGGGGCTACATTTGGCATAAGTTGCCGAGTATTATTCTAAACTCCCAGCCCCTTTTCGTCAACTGTTTTTTAGCCTTTTTACCGTTTATTTTCACACTTTTCCCTATTTCCCGGATTTCCACAGCTCTCCGTGTGCCATTTCACCGTAAAACATGAAAAGCGGCTGTTTTGCCGCTTTCCTATCCGTTTCAGTATTTGAAGGTTAACGGAACTGGATATCCGTATCCCCCATGGCATTCTCCACTTTCAAATGATGCGTTCCTGAAGTATCCTTCCAGGAATTTGCCATCTTCTGATCATAGTATGCGCCGTCGATTCCCAGACTGCCCATCGCATTCTCCGCTTCAATCCGATAATCTGAGCGGCTTCCGTTCAGCGCCATTCTCACATCGCCCAGCGCGACGTCAAACTTGCACCGGCCGTGCAGCGTCCCGGTGAAATCCACATCCCCCAGCGCCATCTCAAATTCAGAATCCACAAAGTCCAGATCTTCAACAATTAAATCACCCAGGGCCAGCTCCAATTCAGAATTAGCCAGTGTTACTCCGCTGCCGACATAAATGGTGATCCAGCTGTGATCATGACTCAGATTGCAGGTGTTGATATGATCCGGATGTTCCAATTCCACTTTCAGAATTCCTTTTTCCACCTTCGTTTTGATACTCTGGCAATTCCGGTAATTGATTTCCACCCGGGTCTGAGGCCCATCGTTGCGCATCAGCGTAACATCGCCCAAATCACTTTCGACATCGATGCCTGTGATATCGGAAAAAGTTTCGTCGTACGTCTGATAATTTCCATCGCCATATCCCATGCCCATACCATGCCAGTTATGGGTTTCATAATCCTCATCCTCGTCGTGATGCTGCCGGTTCATGTGCCCCTGTCCCATGCCCATCCAATGATCGCCGACACGGATGCCGACGCCGTTTTCCAGCTGATCGACGTCAATTCCCAAATCCTGCGAGGTTAAGGACGTTTTCCCGGTGATCAGCGAGATCGTTAAGATCAGAATCAATCCGGCCGCGCCCATGCCTGCCGCAATTTTCAAGACTGTCTTCATGCCTGATTCCTCCTTTCCTGAATCCATTCCACACCTTCCTGCGCCTTCACCTTGGCCCACGGCCAAACCTTTTTAACCAGAGCGATCAAGCCGCATAAGCAGACCAGAAACAACGCCGCGCAGATCAGCATTCCGCCCAAAGCCAGTCCGGCTGAAGCCCAGGAAACAAAAATCATTCTGACGGCCGTTACCAACAACGATCCAGCCAGTCCAAAGAATAAGAACAACAGAAGAAGAATGACCATAAACGGCAAAAACAGAAGGAATCCAAAAATGATCACCAAAATAACGAGTACGATCGCCAATGGCACCCAAATCGGACTGGCAACCAGCGCCAGGCACAGAATCAGCGGCCACGGCCATTTCTTAGGTTCCTGCTGATCAGCGTTAATCCGGCTGTTATAACTGCTGCGGATCCCCTTCGCAAACTCCTCCGGCGATCCCAGATCATGAACAGCCTGCTCAAATTGATCTTCGCCTGCCTCATCAAAATATTCCTCGCAATACCGCATCGCGCTTTCCTGTTCTTCACGCGGCAGGCCTTCCAGCGCTTCTTTCAGCCGATGCAGATAAATCTGTCTAGTCATTAAAATTTCCTCCCTCTAAAATCGTCGTTATCTTTCGGGAAAAATACACCCACTCCCGCTTATATTCCTTGTTTTTCTCCAGACCCTCGTCCGTCAGCCGGTAATACCTCCGGTTTCGCCCCATCACCGCAACATCGTAGGTTTCTAATAATTCTTCTTTCTGAAGCCTTCTCAAGACCGGATACAAGGTTGATTCCGAGACCCCCAGCGTTTCCTTGATCTGTTGGGTCAGACGATAGCCATATGTATCCTCTTTCGCCAGAATCGCTAAAACACACGCATCCAGCAGGACCGAACCAATCTGAAATGTCATGGTATCTCCTCCTTGTATAATATTATAGATTGTATAATATTATATGTCAACTAGAGTATAGAAAGAATTCATTTCGTCCATACTAAAGTCAGGTGATAACTATGGAACTTTCTGAACACAGACATATTTTATATTTCAGCGAGCAGCCGATCGTTTTAATGGAGGAGCTGCTGAACATCAAGAAGATTAGTTTTACGCACATTCCTACGGGAATTCCTGAAACCGCACTGGCGCAGGCTCAGCAGCATTATACCGCGCTGAAAGCTTCGCCGTTTGTGGAAAACTCTGGAATTGGTTTTATTTTATTTGGATCTGCCTGTGATCTGGCACTGCCGCTGCAGCAGCTGTGCGAGGTCAAGATGTTACTGGTGAATCCGCTGCGGCGTGATTATTTTCCCGCGATGATCAGCGTCATCGAGGCCAGTGAAGAAGAGTCAATGTTCCTCCAGATCAAAGCGAAGCTGGAAAATCTTGTTTAAGAAGTTTTCAATTTTTGTTTGCGACTGATTCAGCTAAACCGATCGAATATCGAAGAATGAAAAAAAACTGATCGTTGGAGTCAGTTTTTTTGTTTACCTTCTATTTTTCTTTTTGTTTCCTATTTAAGGCAGAATCGTCCGACGGAGCCTCCGCCGCGGCTGCTGGATAATAGACTTCAACTAAGGTCAGCCCCTGCGGTTTCGCATTGAAGTGACAGATCTGTTTATCCTGAGCCTGCAGCATCCACTGCACATCCTGCGGCGCCAGCCGTCCGCGTCCCACTTCAATCAACGTGCCAGTCATCATTCGCACCATATACCGCAGAAACCCGCTGCCTTCAAAAATCAGGCGCAGCTGATCATTTTCCTCAGCCAGCTCCAGGCGGGTAATCGTCCGCACCTGATCCGGCATTTCAGCCCGGGAATTTGCGCAGAAGGAAGAAAAATCATGCTCGCCAATCAGATAAGCCGCGCCTTCGCGCATCGCCTGAACATTTAACGTCCAGGGTGACTGAAAGGCATAACGGCGGGTAAATACGTTTGCCTCTCCCAGCTGTATCCGATATTCATACCGTTTTCCAATGGCGTCAAAACGGGCATGAAAACGCGAATCGACAGCCTCGATCGAACGGATGTGGATATCTTTCGGCAGATGGCCGTTGATTGCCCGCTTCCATTGGAAAGCGTTGAGTGAGAAATCGACGTCAAAGTGGAAAACCTGTCCCCAGGCATGGACCTGGGCATCCGTTCTACCGGAGCCCGTGATGGACACGGGCTGCTGACAAATGACGCTGATCGCGTCCTGAATTGTCTGTTGAATCGTCGCTCCGCGCTCGGCCGGCTGGATCTGCCAACCGGCATAATCAAAGCCATCGTAGCTGACGACCGCCTTGAACCGCTGCTTCATGCCAGCCAGAGAACAAGCATCGTTCCCAGCAGCGCTGCAGATCCTGCCAGCAGCAGATAATCCCGGCCTTCCATCTTTAAGATCTTATATCGCGTCCGCGTCCGTCCCGGGCAATATCCGCGGGCTTCCATGGCGTTTGCCAGCTCCTCCGCCCGCTGAAACGCCGACACAAACAACGGCACGATCAAGGACAGCACAGCCATGATCTTTTCTTTCAGCTTGCCTTCCTTCAGATCGACGCCGCGGCTGGCCTGAGCGCGCATGATCCGCTGCGTTTCTTCAATCAACGTCGGAATGAAGCGCAGCGCAATGGAGATCATCATCGCGATTTCATGGGAGGGCAGATGGAAACGCTGAAACGGCTGCAGCAGATCTTCAATGCCCAGCGTCAGATCCAGCGGTTTCGTCGTGGCGGTTAATACCGTCGTGATGACGATCATCAACATTAACCGGATTGCGATGTATAACGTTTGAAACACCGCGTCGCTGTAAATCGTGAAGCCAAATATTGTGACTAACGGCGCGCCGGTGCGCAGCACAAGAATGTTGACAATCAGCAAAAACAGCAGCATGAACAACATCGGCTTCATCGACCGCCAGACAAAGTTCAGACTCAGTTTGGCGATCAGTACAACGGCGACAGCGCAGGCGGCGATGATCGCATAGCCTAAGAATCCAGCCGGGAAAAAGATCGCGATCAGCACGATCAGCATCGCCATGATTTTAGCCCGCGGATCCATGCGGTGAATCGGAGAATTCAGCGGCATGTATTTGCCTAACGCAAAGTTATTCATTTCAGCTTCACCTCCCGCAGGATTTCCTTCGCCAGGGAGGGAATGTCCATAATCTCCTCAGACAGGTGAAAGCCACGCTGATTCAGCATCTCGCGGGTGCGGATGATCGCCGGCGGCAGGATATTTAATTGCTTTAACAGGTCGGTTTTGCGGAAGAATTCATGAACCGACGTTTTCTGCAGGATCTGGCCGTTATCCACAACGACAACGTTATCGCAGTAATTGAGAACATGCTCCATATCATGCGTTACGATCAGTACAGTTTTCTTCATCTGCTTGTTGAGATTCATAAACAGCTGCATCATTGACTGAGCCCCCTGCGGATCTAAGCCCGCTGTCGGTTCGTCCAGCACCAGCACCTGCGGATCCATCGCCAGAATACCGGCAATCGCAACGCGGCGTTTCTGACCGCCTGACAGATCCAATGGAGAGCGTTCCAGCATCGTTTCGTCCAAGCCGACAACCCGGATAACCTCGCGAGCCCGGCGAACTGCTTCTTCCTCACTGGCGCCGAAGTTTTTCGGACCGAATGCAATGTCCTTCAGAATCGTTTCTTCAAATAACTGATATTCCGGAAACTGAAATACAAGACCGACGTCTTTGCGCAGACTTTTCAGATGTTCCGGTTTCTGCTGAGCGCTGATCGTTCTTCCCAGAATTTCAAGCTTCCCGGCAGTCGGAAGCAGCAGCGCGTTGAGATGCTGCACCAGCGTCGTCTTGCCGCTGCCGGTTTTGCCAATGATCGCCGTAACCTTGCCTTCCTCAATTTCCAGATCGACGTCTTTCAATGCAGCATAGGCAAACGGCGTGCCGCTGGAATATGTATAGCTTAATTTTTCAAATCGAATTGACACAGTTGATTCACCAGCCCTTCAATCGTAATTTCCGGCTTCATGGTCAAGCCGTTTTTCTTTAACTGCTGCTGCAGCTTAATGCTGAACGGAATATCCAGATGCAGGCGGATCAGTTCTTTATCCCGCAGCAGGATCTCATCCGGCGTGCCTTCCATCTTAATCTCGCCCTGATCCATGACCAGCACATGATCGCTCTTGGCCACTTCTTCAATGTCGTGGGTAATCGAGATGATTGTCAGCTGCGTTTCTTCATGGAGCTGACGGATCACGCGGTTGATTTCATCCTTGCCCTGCGGATCAAGCATACTTGTTGACTCGTCAAAAATGATCATTTCCGGTGCCATTGCCAGCACACCGGCGATGGCGACACGCTGCTTCTGACCGCCCGATAACCGGGTCGGTTCACTTTCCAGGTATTCGCTCATGTTGACTTTTTCCGCAAATTCCGTGATGATCGCATCCATTTTCGACTGTTCAACGCAATGATTTTCCAAGCCGAACGCGATGTCGTCCCGCACGGTAGAACCGATGAACTGGTTATCCGGATTCTGGAACACAATCCCGACACGGCTGCGGATTTCCATCAGGTTTTCCTCATTCAAAGGCAGATCATCAATCAGGATCTCGCCCTCGTCTTTTTCCAACAGGCCGATCAACAGTTTGGCAATGGTCGACTTGCCGCTGCCGTTGTGACCGATAATCGTTGTATAGCTGCCTTTCTCAATAGCGAAGGAAACATGACGCACGGCATGCGTCGATTCGTCATAGGAAAAGCTCAGATTTTTAACTTCCAGCTGTTTCATAGTTCTCACCTCAAAGTGTTTTAATTATACAACAGATGAACCCGTTTTAAAACAATAAAGAGAGGCTGTGACAGATAAGGGATAGGAAAAAATAAAAAAATGCGTAACTTCGA
>NZ_QRUP01000039.1:0-3832 GCF_003459085.1 Holdemania filiformis
GGTTGCCTAAGTATAGTATTACCTTAGGCAACCTCTGTGTAATGTGTAAAGGTTAAAAAAATGGCTCAACAAAAGGCTATTTTTAAGTAAAAAATTACACACGAGTTTTTTAACCTCTGTGTAATGTGTAATTTAATTCAGAAGGGGTATAATTATGGCTAAAAATACACGGTCACGTAAGTGGCAGATCACAATTAACAATCCGATTGAAAAAGATTTTACACATGAAAAAATTAGAGAAAAAATTGAAGATTTTAAATCAAGGATATACGCTTGTTGGTGTGATGAAACAGGCGAACAAGGTACATATCATACGCATATTTATCTAGTTTGTAATAGTGCTGTTTATTTTGATACAGTAAAAAAACGTTTTGAAGGTGCTCATATTGAAATGGCTCGGGGTACAAGCCAAGAAAATAGAGATTATTGTTTAAAGGAAGGGAAGTATCAGGATAGCGAAAAGAAAAGTACGAATCATCCGGAAACGTTTGAAGAAATTGGTGAAATGCCCGTTGAACGCCCGGGCGCTCGGAATGATTTGGCTGACCTTTACGCAATGATCAAGGACGGTATGACAGACGCTGATATTATAGACGATGACCCGCGTTATATCCTGTATATGGATAAAATTGAGCGCGTCCGGCAGTCGTTGTTAAACCAGCAATACGCTGACAAGTGGCGCGATCTGCATGTTACGTATATTTATGGGCAAGCAGGGTCTGGTAAAAGTAGATATGTCACTGATTTATATGGCTATACATCGGTTTATCGGGTTACAGACTATGATCATCCATTTGATGGATACAAAGGCGAAGCTGTCATTGTTTTTGAAGAGTATAGGGGGCAGTTAAAGATTAGCGATCTCTTAAATTATTTAGATGGGTATCCCTTAACTTTGCCATGTAGATATCAAAACAAGCAAGCTTGTTATACGGAGGTGTATATTATTAGTAATGTTGCGTTGGAAGATCAGTATAAGCAAATACAGGCTGATCAGCCGGAAACATGGGCGGCGCTTCTGCGGCGGATACATAATGTTAAGTTATTTTTGAGTTTCGGTGAATGTGATTATACGATGGAGCAATATAAAGATATGGTCATGACACCTCGATCACTTAAAGAATCTATTGATGATGCTCAGCGGGAACTTGCTGATCGGATGACTGCCCATTTTGGGCGTAACAAATTTAGAAATTGATTAAATGTAAATTTTTTCATTTATTACAAATTAAAATTGATAATTTTTGCTGAAATTCGCAAAATTTGATTGTTAACTATAATTATAAGTGCTATCATTTAATTATCAATGAAAGGAGGCTAACTATGACGACCTCTGATCTTAAAGACGTTTATCGTCAAGAGATTTTGAGGTTAGAACCTTATATTAAAGTAAAAAATATCTGTGAGCAAGTTGGCATAGCAAAGTCTAACATGTCTTATTTTTTGAAACATGGTAGAGATGAACGTGTGTCAGTTGTTAAGCTTCAGAAATTTCTTGATTTTGTTAGAAATATGTCAGAAGTATAAGGTTTTAACCTACATCTTATACTTCGCGCAATGTAAATTTTCCGAAACGAAAAAATTGGATAATATACATTATGCGAAGTAGCTAAGGCGAATTTAGATTCTTAGATTTAATCATGCGATTCTGCTTCCAACGAATAAATGAACAGCAGATGATCCCGTTTATGAGTAAGCCCAAGATGGCGATCATCCGTTCAGGAATAGAAAAATAGTAAACGAAATGAATTTGAAACGCTTTAGATATCAGAACCTCAATATTTATGATTCTTGCATCCTCGATTAAGCCGCGGACTCGCTGATTTTTATTTAAATCATTCATCTGCGGATTAAGAATTAATAAAAGACAGACGAGGACGTCGGTTAATCCATAAAAAGCAGAAAACAATAAAATTATGAAAACGTCCCATTGATGGAACCAATTTAAATGATTGATCAGTAAGTTGCTTATTCCCGGCACAATCAAAACAAGTATCAATCCAATAAGAAATGAAACTCGAGAATAAAAATCGCAGTGAATCCATGTAAAAATACTTTTTAAGTAATCCATATTCTATACCTTTGTTAAAGTGAAGATAACTCCCCTTCATTCCGATATGTTATTATTATAACAAGCTGAGATAGGAAACCCAAGCATTATTCCATTTTTAACTGTAATCTAAAAAGTCCGGAGAATCGGACTTTTTCTTATATTGCTTAATGGGTTTAATTTCAAGCCGTTAAAACATGCAGACAGGCGACCAGTTTCTGCCACAGCCCTGCCCTCTTGGATACTTCCACAACAACTGTATCCGGATTGGTACGTCTTTCCTTTACCGCTTCCTGCAGCTTATGCAGCGGTAATTTTTCCATCCGTTCTTCCATCTTCTTGAACTTCCGGTACTGCTTGTAATAATTACAGGCGTAGAGCCCGGCTCCCGCCACAGCGACAACGCCAACAACTTTCAATGCTTTCTTCATGATCTTTCCTTTCCGGACGACGGTCCTGATTCTGTTTTCTAATTCTATTATACCCTTGTCCGGCTGATCCGACAATCGGCGTTTTTTGGTCAGATTCAGAAATCTGTCGTAAATCGAACTTACAGATTGCGCATGCGATAGAAGTATTTGTCGATAATGGCGAAGTTATGTTCACCCAGCGCCGGATTGTTAATCCGTAAGGAGCCATTATAATAAACATCCGGAATAAAGCCTTCCTTCACGCACAAATCCACCGCTTCCGCCAGAATGGCGTTGATCAGGAAGAGAAATGGACATGCACTTTCCTAATAGAAAAAACTCACAGCTTTATTAGCTGTGAGCGAAGTTTCTGTAAACGGATTAATCCCGGTTCCGGTTGAAGATCAGAAGCAGCCGCAGGATCTGCAGCACTGAGGAAATTAACGATGCGATATAAGTAAACGCAGCCGCGCTCAGCATCGCTTTGACATCTTTCCGCTCTTCCTGAACGACAAAGCCTTCCTCATAGACCAATGCCATGGCTCGTTTGGAAGCATCAAGTTCTACCGGCAGCGTCACTAACTGAAAGACAGCGACGCAGCTCAGCATCAGAATGCCGGTGTAAAACAAGCCGGTGGAGCTGAACAACAATCCTAAGATTAAGACCAGCCAGGAAAGCTGACTGGACACCATCGCAAAGGGAAGAATGGAGTTGCGCAAAGCGATGAATCCGTAATTTTCTGCATGCTGGATCGCATGGCCGCATTCGTGTGCCGCCACCGCCACAGAAGCGATGCTGGAATTGGCGTAGATGTCTTCGGACAGCCGGACAACATTCGCTTTGGGATCGTAATGATCAGACAGTGCGCCGCCCGGAGAAGGTTCAACCTGAACATGCTGCAAACCATGATCGTCGAGAATCCGCCGAGCTACCTGAGCCCCGGTGTAACCGCGCAGCGTCATCACCTGTCGGTAACGTGCATAAGCACCCTGCACCTTAATTTGAGAGAACATTACCAAGAATAAAGCCGCTAAGTAAAGTATCCAATCCATCTTCATCACTCCTTCTATTCTCTAGTATAACCCAAGTCGGCAGGAACATGTGAATCTGTCGCTATTCGGATCTTGAGTTTTGTTATTCTACCATAGAATCTTCAAACTGGCGAGTGAATTGCTTCACTCAGAATTCCTGTCAACTGATCAATTTTATTGAATTTGCGGTACCCCTCATTTCATCCTTGTTTCAGCCTTTGAGAGAGTCTCGGCACGGATTCTCCCCTTTTTCACAAGAAAAATGATGCAAGCATCATTCTGGAAGACAAAGCCTTCCAGAACCCCTCGTCAGTTTCTTGCCTGGAGGGTATTCCTGATT
>NZ_QRUP01000004.1:0-249 GCF_003459085.1 Holdemania filiformis
GGAAGGGTATGGCGTTGTTCAGGTAAATCCAGCGTACACAAGTCAAATTGGGAAAGAAAAATACAGCCGGAAGATGGGCTGTACAGTGCATATGGCCGCTTCGTTTGTGATCGGGCGTCGCGGAATGGGATATCAGAATTAAATAGAAACGCGGTTCTTCAATCTGTCCAAAGATGACAGCTTCCAGAGGAAAGCTGGTTTTCAAGGCAGAATGAACTTGAAGAACCGCAAGATAGAGAATACGCCTGA